>NZ_JBQCDF010000266.1:0-30564 GCF_051961495.1 Cytophaga sp.
GGCGATGTAAGCAGCCAAAAAAAATTTTCGGCAGTGAAGCTCCACAAATAGCAACGTATACACCGAAAATAGCCCCGAAACATATAAGATGAAAGCTAATAAAAAAACCCAGATAAAATCTATTTAAGCTATGTAATCGGCATAAACAAAGAGTAGCCCATAGGTTTTCTCTGTATTTTATTTTATTTTTCTGCATGGAACAGAATAACCGACGCACTTTTATCAGGCAGGCGTCTCTTGCGGCTGCCGGCTTTGCCTTACTGCCATCTTTCGATCTTTTTGCTGAAGAACAGAAGAAATTTCATTTTGAAATTTCCCTGGCCGAATGGTCTCTGCACAAAGCCTTGTTCAGCGGAAAGATGACCAATCTGGATTTTCCTGAAGTGGCGAAAAAACAATATGGCATCAGCGCCGTGGAATATGTGAACCAGTTTTTCAGTGATAAGGCCAAGGATATTACCTACCTGAACCAGCTGAAACAACGCTGCAGCGATAATGGTGTCAAAAGCGTGCTGATCATGATCGATCAGGAAGGGCCGCTGGCCGATAAGGATAATACACTGCGTGAAAAAGCGGTTGAAAATCATTACAAATGGGTGGATGCATCCAAACACCTGGGCGGGCATGCCATCCGTGTAAATCTGCACGGTGAAGCCAATGCCGAAGAGTGGCATGCAGCAGCCGTTAAAAGTTTAACAGCGCTTGCGATCTATGCCGATACCATGGACATGACTATACTGGCTGAGAATCACGGCACCTGGTCGTCGAATGCGGCCATGCTGGCAAAGGTGATACAAGAGGTGAATCACCCGAAATGCAGAACCATGGTTGACTTTGCAAACTTCTGTGTGCGCCGCGAAAAAGGCGACCTCTGGGAATCGCCTTGTGTGGAGTGGTATGACAAGTACAAAGGTGTAGAAGAATTGCTTCCTTTTGCAAAAGGTGTCAGCGCGAAAACATTTGATTTTAACGCGGCCGGTGAAGAAAGTAATACCGATTTTACCCGTATGCTGAAGCTTGTAAAAGAATCTTCTTACCGTGGATATGTTGGTATTGAATACGAAGGTGATCGCTTAAGCGAAGAGGAAGGAATCAAGGCAAGTAAAAAACTGCTGGAGAAAATCCGTACAGCACTGGCCTAGAATTTTAGTTCAGAAATAAATTTTGTTCAATTCATAATTCATAATTCATAATTCATAATTCATAATTCATAATTCATAATTCATAATTTTTTATGTTTGTTGAAGCCATAGAAAAAGCTGCCGCGTATACGCGCCCCATCCATACCATCATGCGTACCTACAGTGGCAAGCAGATCATACCCGGTGCCGCCACATTCTTTTTTGTAAACCGGGAAGGCTATGCCATTACCTGCAAACACGTGGTAGATATGCTGCTGGCATCTGAAACGATCAACGCGAATTACGCAGCGTTCAGAGCAGAGAGAAACCGTTTGCCTAACGATGGAAAATATAAGAACAACCTGAAAGGCCTGGAACTGAGATACAATATTGGTCCGGATACGGTGATCCAGATTCGGAACTCCTTTGTAGACGCGGTATCCAGCATGTCGGGTTTTACGGTGCACCTCCATCCGACGGCAGATCTGGCCATCATCAAATTGAATGACTTCGGAAATATCCTGTATCCGGATGTTGCGGTTTTTAAAAAGAACGGTGCGGATATAAAACAAGGTGAAACACTTTGTCGCCTCGGTTTTCCTTTTCCGGAGTTTACAAACTTTGCTTATAACGAAGCCACTGACGACATCGAATGGACAGCAACCGGCATTCAGCAATCGCCGCGTTTTCCGATAGATGGCATGGTAACGCGGTTCCTCGCAGAGAACAATAGTCTGTACGGAATTGAATTAAGCACGCCGGGATTAAGAGGGCAAAGCGGCGGACCGCTGTTCAATAAAGAAGGTATTGTATATGGCATGCAATCTTCCACCAAACACCTGCATTTAGGCTTCGATATTATTGATAAAGAAATACTGATCAACAACCGGCCGCACAAAGTCACTGATTATTCGTTCATGCACCTGGGACAATGTATTCATGTAGATGTGATCAAGAATTTTCTGGATGAACATAAAGTGGTGTATTACGAAGAAGGGTAAGGAATTATGAATTATGAATTATGAATGATAATCCTTCCTGCTTGCGCCAGCAGGATTAGAAGCGATTGCATCGGTTGTTAGTGAGCACCAGCAGGCCTGCTTGCGCCAGCATTCGCTTGTGCCTTTTAAATAATCGGGTAAAAGAAAAACCTTGCGCCAGCAGAGTCATCCTTTATTTTTTTCTCATTTCATTACATTTACCGGATTCAATTATATGACTTTTTAATGTTTGACATTTCCGGTATTCAGCTTTCTGCCTGAAAAAAGGCATACTATTTCCTGAAAAAAGTCATATTTAGTTAATTATTTAGGCGGTTTATATAGAAATAATTATCGAAAGTAAATCAAAACTTTCATCTCCTGTATAAAATAACAGAAGATAAATTATTGCATTTATTAAAGAAATTGCTAAATTGACATACCCTTAAATAATGCAACGAACGCTATTAATATTATTTTTACTGACATTGTTCAGTACTTCATTTTGGATTATTCAATTCCGGAATGAGGGTGATATATATAAGGCGTTTTCATCGCATAAAAAGACTTCGGTTCAACAGAAGCTAAATTTTGAAGAGGCTAGCTGGAATAGCTGCGACAGGCATTCATTTCCATCGGATGAGATGACCTTAACGGAAGATATTCCTTTTGAAAAAGAAGACAAAGATGAAGTCGGGAAAGAAACATTCACGCATGTACTCTTTTATTATATTCAGGAATCTGTAACAAACAATCTTTTTTGTAAAAAGATTGTTGCTTCTTATAACCGTTATTTTTTCAAACTTCATTTTTCAGATATATTCTCGCCTCCGCCAAACACTAACCGTGCTTAAGTAGTTATTCTGATTTTAAAAAAGTTGTCCATACAGAATACCGTATTCACAACGAACCCTTAATTAAAAATCTAAACACACGTAAGTCTCCGGCTTGCGTAGCAACGTATTTTGAAATGGCAAAATTATCCCTTTATGCAGCAATCGTACTGCAATTAATTACGATCGGTTGTTCTTTCGATAAAGAAAAAAAACAGGATGAAAAATACACGGTAACCAGACCAATCATTATTGATACAGTTTACTATATCGATTATGTTTCGGATATCCACTCGGTAAAAAATGTAGAGATTCGTTCCCGTGTGAAAGGTTATGTGGAAAGCATTCTGGTGGATGAAGGTAAATCAGTAAAGAAAGGGCAGATCCTGTTCCGCATCAGCGACCAGGAGTACAAAGAAGAAGTATTAAAGGCAAAGGCCAATCTGAAGAACGCCATTGCAGAAGCAAAGTCTGCGGAGCTGAATCTTCAGAATGTAAAAGTGCTTGTTGATAAAAACGTTGTTTCAAAAACGGAGCTCGACATGGCGCATGCCAAGCTGGATGCCTTGAATGCAAACATCGAAGAAGCAAAGTCACATGAGGTAAGTGCGCAGCTTAAACTTTCTTTTACTGAAGTGCGTGCACCGTTTGATGGCATCATTGATCGTATTCCGAATAAGGTAGGAAGCTTGATTGATGAAGGAACGTTGCTTACAACCTTGTCAGACAACAGCGAAGTGTTTGCTTATTTCAATGTTTCAGAAAAAGAATACCTTGATTTTACTTCTGATCAATCCGGTTCATACAGCAAAGCCGTAAGCCTGATCCTGGCAAACAATGAACAGTTTAATTACGAAGGCCAGGTAGAAACCATCGAAGGTGAATTTGATAATTCAACGGGAAGTATCGCGTTCCGTGCCCGTTTCCCAAATCCGGATAAAGTTTTGAAGCACGGATCAACCGGTAAGATCCGCCTGAAGCGCTCGATACAGAATGCATTGGTTATACCGCAGAAGTCTACCTTTGAGATCCAGGACAGAATGTTTGTGTATGTGGTAGGCAAAGACAATATCGCGCAGATGCGCAGTGTTCAGCCTAAGCTTCGTATACCGCACTTATACATCATGGAATCAGGGATTACGGCAAATGATAAATTTATATACGAAGGCATACAAGATGTAAGGGAAGGAATGGAGATTGCTCCTGAGTTTGTTTCGCTCAAGTCAATTATTCCGCAACTGGAAAATCAATAACATCTGTTATTGATTTTATTTTATTCACTTAGACAGCCCTTGATATGTTTAGTATATTCATTAACAGACCCGTTCTATCAATAGTAATTTCACTCATCATTGTTTTTCTGGGAGTACTGTCGTTGATGGGACTTCCCGTTACACAATATCCAGACATTGCCCCGCCGGTAGTTGCGGTAACAACCAAATACACAGGCGCCAATGCTGAAGTATGCGCCAAGGCAGTTGTAACACCGCTGGAACGTGCCATCAATGGGGTATCCGGCATGTCATACATGACTTCTGTTTCAGGCAATGACGGTACCAGTATCATTCAGGTATATTTTCAGGCAGGGGTTGACCCAGACCTGGCTTCCGTGAATGTGCAGAACCGTGTAACTGCTGTGCTCGATGAAATGCCGGAGGAGGTTATTAAATCTGGTATCATCATTGAAAAAGAAGTAAACAGTATGTTGATGTATTTAAATATCTTAAGTACAGACTCAACTACGGATGAAAAATTCTTATACAACTTTGCGGATATCAATATCCTGGCCGAGCTGAAACGTATTAACGGTGTGGGCTTTGCAGATATCATGGGACAGCGCGAATATTCCATGCGTATCTGGCTGAGACCGGATCGTATGACGGTATATGATGTTTCAGCGGAAGATATTATCAAAGCACTGCGCGCGCAGAATGTGGAAGCGGCACCTGGTAAGATCGGCGAGAGCTCCGGTCGCAAATCTCAATCTCTGCAGTATGTGTTGCGTTACTCCGGCAAGTATACCACAAAAGATCAGTATGAGAATATCGCCATCAAAGCAGGTGTCGGCGGACAGATTCTGCGTTTGAAGGATGTAGCTGAAATCGAATTCGGTTCACTCGATTATGATGTGCTATCAAAAGAGAACGGCAGACCTTCTGCTGCTATTATTCTTAAGCAGCGTCCGGGTTCGAATGCCAGCGAAGTAATTGAAAATATTAAACTGAAAATGGAAGAGCTGAAGTCCAGAACATTTCCTCCGGGCATGGACTATACCATCAGTTATGATGTATCGAGGTTCCTTGATGCTTCCATCCATGAAGTAATCAAAACACTGGTTGAAGCTTTTATCCTGGTTGCAATTGTGGTGTTCCTCTTCCTGCAGGATTTCCGTTCAACCATTATTCCTATTATTGCAGTGCCGGTATCACTGATCGGTACATTCTTCTTCATGGATCTGCTGGGCTTCTCCATCAACCTGCTTACATTGTTTGCATTGGTACTTGCCATTGGTATTGTGGTGGATGATGCCATTGTTGTCGTAGAGGCAGTGCACGTGAAGATGGAAAAATTCCATATGAATGCGCGTGAAGCAACACATGCTTCTATGCAGGAGATCAGCGGTGCCATCATTGCAATCACACTGGTAATGTCAGCCGTATTTATCCCGGTTGCCTTTATGACCGGTCCTGTAGGCGTGTTTTACCGGCAGTTTTCCATTACCATGGCTATCGCGATTGTGATTTCCGGGGTGAATGCATTGACACTGACACCTGCATTGAGTGCTTTGTTATTAAAGCCGCATGAAGGACATAAGAAGAAAAACAATATTTTAAACAAATCATTTTATGTTTTCAATAAAGGCTTCTTCAACCTTACATTTAAGTACCAGCACCTGTTGAATCTGGTGATCAACCGTAAGGTGGTTACGTTTGGTTTATTGTTGTTCTTCATTATTGGAATCAAAGGTCTGGGTTATTTATTACCAACCGGATTTATCCCGACAGAAGACCAGGGAACAATCTATGCGAGTATTACCACACCTTCCGGTGCAACGCTGGAAAGGACAGAATCGGTAGTGGATGCTATTGACCGTGTATCGAGAGGATTGGAAGGAGTAGAGTCGGTTTCAACTATGGCCGGATTCAACGTGATGACTGATGGTTCCGGCGCAACGTTTGGTATGGCCATGATCAACCTGAAACCATGGGAACACCGCAGTCAGTCGGTGGACGAGATCATCGATTCCATGACACTAAAAACAAAACACTTAAAAGATGCGTCCATACAATTTTTTCCACCGCCGGCTGTTCCTGGTTATGGCAATGCCAGCGGGTTTGAATTCAGGATTCAGGATCGGTCCGGTACAGGAGATCTGCAGAAACTGCAGCACGTTACCAATAAATTCATCACCAAGCTGAATGATCGTCCTGAGATTGAAGAAGCATTCACCAGCTTCGATGCCAGCTTCCCGCAGTATATGGTGCGGATTGATTATGATAAAGCGGCTCAGAAAGAAGTAACGGTGGAGAATGCAATGGATAACCTGCAATCGTTGATTGGAAGTTACTATGCAACAAACTTCATCCGTTTCGGACAGATGTATAAAGTAATGGTGCAGGCGCTGCCCCGTTACAGAGCACAGCCGCAGGATATTTTAAAATTGTATGTAAAAAATGAAAAAGGGGAAATGGTTCCGTATTCTGCTTTTGCAACAGTAGAACGTGTATACGGGCCGGAACAACTGACACGCCACAATATGTTTACAGCAGCTATGGTGAATGGCGAACCTGCGCCTGGCTATAGCAGTGGTGATGCCATTGAGGCGATTCAGGAAGTAGCGGAAGAAACACTCCCTAAAGGCTATACCTTTGAATGGTCAGGGATGACGCGTGATGAAGTGCTTTCCGGAAACCAGGTAACGATTATCTTTTTGATCTGTCTGATCTTTGTTTATCTGATCCTTTCTGCACAATATGAAAGTTTTATTCTGCCGCTGGCGGTAATCATATCACTGCCTACAGGTATTTTCGGAGCTTACCTGCTGTTGTTTATTTTAGATCTTCAGAATAATATTTATGCGCAGGTAGCTTTGGTTATGCTCATCGGTCTCTTGGGAAAGAACGCCATTCTGATTATTGAGTTTGCCTTGCAAAAACAAAAAGAAGGCAAGACTCCTGCAGAGGCGGCAATAGAAGGTGCAGCAGCACGCTTCAGACCAATCCTGATGACTTCGTTTGCATTTGTTGCCGGTTTGATTCCGCTGATGATTGCTTCGGGCGCCGGCGCGATTGGTAACAGAACCATTGGTACAGCCGGTGCCGGCGGGATGTTCATCGGAACGGTACTTGGCTTGGTTATCATTCCGGGACTTTATGTAGTGTTTGCAACGCTTGACCAGAAGTTATCCGGAAAAAAAGAAACGGATCAAACAACTCATTTAAATTCCACATCTGAAATATGAGATCGTATAAAATACTTCATTACCTTGCATGGTCCTGTATAATCTGCCTGGGTTGCACAACAACACAGTACACCCGGCAGGCAGCACTGCCGCCGCTTCCGCAGAACTACGCGGTTAAATCAGACTCAGGAAGCACAGCTGCCATGAATTGGAAGCAGTACTTTAAAGATACTTCCCTGATCCGGTTGATTGATACAGCGCTGGTAAATAACCTGGACGTAATGATGGCCTACCAGCGAATCGAAGTGGCGCGATCGCATGTGAAGTTTGCCAAAGGCCAATACCTTCCTTTTGTAACAGGCGGGGGTAGCGTCGGACAACAAAATTACGGTGAATACACGCAGGAAGGCGTTGGAAATTTCGATACCAATTTCTCAAAAAATATTTCTGAAAGCCAGCACATGTCTCCTGACCTGAAAGACTTTTATGTAGGCATTCATGCTTCATGGGAAGTAGATGTATGGGGTAAGCTCAGAAATAAACGTAAGGCAGCGACCGCTAAATACCTGGCATCTGTAGAAGGTCGCAATTGGGTTGTGACCAACCTGATCGCTGAAATCGCAAGCACTTTTTATGAGTTGCTTGCGTTGGATAATGAACTGGAAATTATCCAGGAAACAATTATTCTGCAATCCAACCAACTCTCTATTGTTGAAACTCAAAAAGAAGCCGGCAGAGCAAATGAGCTGGCAGTAAAACAATTTGAAGCACAGGTACTGCATTCAAAAGGACTTGAAGTCGAGATCGCACAAAAAGTAATTGAGGCTGAAAATAAACTGAACTTTTTATTAGGCAGATATCCACAGCCGATTATACGTAACAACGATCACTTTACTTCTGAAATACCTGCTCAGGTGCTCGTAGGTATTCCATCTGAACTGTTAAATAACAGACCGGATATTAAGCAAGCTGAACATCAACTGACAGCAACGAAGGCAAATGTGAAAGCCGCGAAGGCCGCGTTTTATCCGTCATTCACCATTTCCGGGTCATTGGGCTATCACTCATTCAATCCTCAGTATTTTATAAGTCCGCAGGCTGTTGTATATAATATTGTTGGCGGTTTGGTAACCCCGCTTATTAATCAGAGTGCAATCAAAGCTTCTTTTAGAACGGCTAAAGCCGAGCAGCTTGAAGCGATGTATAATTATCAGAAAGTTGTTTTGAACGGATACATTGAAGTATACAATCAGATGGTGTATATGAACAACCTGAATAAAATTTATAAATTCAAAAATGAAGAAGTGGAAGTATTGACAACTTCTATCGAAACAGCTTCAGAATTATTTTTGACAGGTCGTGCAACATACCTGGAGATTATCGTAACACGCTCCGCGGCATTACAATCCAGGATTGAGCTTATTAATATTAAGAAAAGACAATTTACTTCCCTGGTAAATATTTATCGTGCATTGGGCGGCGGCTGGCAATAAAATAAATATTGTAGATTAAAAATAAAGCGGGCTTTTTCTGACATTGTCAGAAAAAGCCCCGCTTTATTTTCAGACTTCTGATTATTGAATTGAATAATATAGCTCTAATAAAGCGATTAGAGGAAGCTTTGATAAACTTTACTATTTTTTTTCATAAGCAGCGAAGGTTTTTTTCGTTTCTTTCGTCTAATACTTAAAGCGCAGAAAATTGAAAACGGATGCAGATTACATAGCGGGATTAAAAAGCAATGAGCGTAAGGCGTATGCTGAATTCGTTGGTGTATTTGCACCGGGGATATATAATGTTGCTTTGAACATTCTTCAGCGCAGAGAAGAAGCTGAAGAAGTGGCGCAGGATGTATTCATGAAAGTATTTCAATCGATAGGTTCTTTTGACGGTTCATGTAGTTTAAAAACCTGGATCTATAGAATTACTGTTAATAAATCTCTGGACATGCTTCGTCAGCGGAAACGTAAAACTCCATGGACGGTTTTTGTAAACCTTTTTGGTGAAGACGGAGAGGAGAAGGAGACAGCAGTTGATTTCGTTCATCCTGGTATCCAAATGGAACAGAAAGAAGAAGCCGGAATTCTTTTTGCAGCTATTGATAAATTACCCGAGCGACAAAGGATAGTCTTCATCCTGTATCAATTCGAAGATTTGAGTTATAAAGAAATTGCTTCAACATTAAAGACCAGCGTTTCGGCCGTAGACTCTTTAATGAGCAGAGCGAAAAAACAATTAAGAGAACAATTAAATCCCCTGGTTTATGGATCTGTTAGATGAGTTATTAAAAACATTCGATCATGCCAAGCGTGCGCCACTGCCCGATGGCTTTGAAGCAAAAGTCGTGAATAAATGGTTTGAGATGCGCGCGGAGAAAAAAACATATCCTTTTCTGAGATATGCAGTTGCTGTCTGTCTCATCATTTGTACATCACTCAACATATATTATTTATCCGTTCAAACCGATGTAGCAACTGACATGACAGCATCAAAAACTGATTCCACCTTTGAAACACAGCTGATCAATGAATATGGGTTGGCCGGGACGAATGCGTATTATTCTTCTATCGAGTAAACAGTAAACAAACATTAAAATTAAATAATTATGAAAGAGCTATTAAAAAATAAATGGGCATGGGCTGTGGCAGTCCTGGTGCTTCTGAATATTGCTACGATTGGTGCTATGTGGGCTTCCATCTGTGGCAGGAGAGGCCATGGAGATTGTCACTGGAACAAACCAGGCATGCACAAAGACTGGGGCATGCATCACGGTCATCATGGCAAAGGTGATTATTTTGCCCGCGCCTTACAATTAACGCCTGAGCAGGAAGTTGCTTTTGATTCATTGCGTAAAGAACATTTTGCTGCAATGAAAACCGGAATGGAAGAAATGGCTGCACTTAAAAAAGAAGTCATCCAAAACCTCGGAAAACCTGCAGTTGAGGTGGATCCGGTGTTTCAGAAAATTGCAGCACTGGAGATAAAAAATCAAAAAGAAATGTTCGAGCACTTTAATATGATGTATGCTTTGTGTACTGATTCACAAAAAGCATTATTGAAAGAGAAATTATCGAACGTGATGAGCCAGCCAGGACCAGGCTTTGGTAGAGGCAGACCAGGTTTCGGCGATCATGAACACATGCATTGCAAAGGAGGCGAACCCGGTATGCAGGGAAACGGGTCTGGCCCGGGAGGTCCGTCGCACGAAGGTGAAATGCCCTAAGCGTTGAAAAATTAAGAATATTAAAATTCATCGGGATTCTTATTGGTTGGTACTGGTATATTACTAACTGATACGGTTTTGCTTCCCGGTTAATTTGAAAAGGTCTGCTCCCTGGCAGGCCTTTTGTTTTTTATTGAATAAGAATACGTTGCATTTTTTTTAGTGGTAATAAATCCACAAATAGTCAGAAATATCTTCTGCTTTACCCGACAATACTTTTACTTTGTAACACATCCCCATAATTGATTCACACACAGATTTAAGAGCATGCCTGTAAAAGTGAGTCGCTTTAAAATTTAAAGACTACTAAATTGATAGAGATAGTATATATGAAAAAAACATTTACAATCGATAAAAGGATCTGGTTTGCATTTACACTCATTTTAGGAATTCAATGGACATCATTTGCACAAACAACTTTAAAAGGGACAGTCACCGATGAAGCAGGAACAGAACCCATCATTGGTGCAATCATTCAGATAAAAGGTACAGGCAAGGGTACAGCCACGGATATATATGGAAATTATGAACTGAAGGTTGATTCCTTCCCCTGTACAATTGTGGCTTCTTACATAGGCTACGTCACACGTGAGATACCGCTGGCCGCAGATACAAAAGAACTGAACATTACAATGATCATCGATCCTGAAGAGGAGGAAATTGTGATCGTTGGTTATGGCGAACAAACCAAGCACGATCTGGTAGGTGCGGTTTCAAAGGTTGATCCGGAAGAAACCAAAACAATTCCGGTCGGCAGCTTTGATGCACAACTGCAGGGGAAAGCAACAGGCGTGCAGGTTGCAACAAACTCTGGTGTTCCCGGTTCGGATGTTTTTATTCGCGTACGTGGTGCCACCTCTATCAACGCCAGCAATGATCCGCTCTATGTCATTGATGGTGTCTTTGTGAACAATCAGAGTTTGCAGAATACTACAGCCAACGGTCTTGCGCAGGATCGTGCAACATCACCCATGGCGGATATCAACCCCAATGATATTGAAAGTATAGAAATTCTGAAAGATGCCAGTGCGGTAGCCATCTATGGTTCCCGCGGTGCAAACGGTGTTGTGATAGTGACAACAAAGCGCGGAGCTTTCGGTGCGGAAAAAGTGAAAGTGAATTTCAATGCATCGGAAGGTTTAACATGGGCTCCGCACAACAGAATATGGAAAGCAACCACAGGACCTGAGCAGGCAATGTTGTTAAATGAATACAACCGCAATATGGGCAATCCCGAACCATTCCGACCGGCTGATCAGGTGGTGAATGGTGTTGCAGGCCGCGGCTTACCATCGGAACAGCCAACTTATGATCGTTTGAGTTACCTATACCAGACCGGACATATCCGTAACTATGATCTGTCTTTCCAGGGTGGTTCTGCAACAACAAAATATTATGTAGGTGCCGGTTATAATTTCCAGGACGCGGTATGGAAGCCTATGGACTTTCAACGCCAATCGTTGAAGTTTAACCTGGATCAGAAAATAGGAAGAAAAGTAACAGTTGGGATCAGCAATACATTCAGCCGCGTGCATAGAAACCAGGCACGCCCTGCCAATGGCGGTAATGGAACGCTGCTGCAGGCATCTTTAAGTATCCCTGCATACCTGCCGATTTTTGATCAAAATGGAACTCCGTTAAAATGGGTAAACTTTGATAACATTTATACATTAACCAGTAATGTAAATATCTGGTCTAACAGTTATCACTACATCGGCAATGTATATCTGGATTGGGAAATTATTAAAGATCTGAAATTTCATACATCAACAAGTCTGGATTATAATATTTATGACGAAAACCAATATTGGCAAAAGAGCACCATTCTTGGATCTGCAGGAGGTTTAGGCACAAAGAGTATAACGCAGTCAAGCCAGCTGATGAATGAGCAGACTTTACGCTATAATAGAACATTTGCAAGACGACACAATGCAGGAGTATTGGTTGGTAATACAATACAGGCAGTTGAGTTAACAAACGCAACCGCAAACGGACAGAATTTTCCAAATGATGCATTCACTCAAGTATCGGCGGCAGCGGTACAGACAGCATCTCAAAGCAAGACAAACAGCACGCTTGCATCTTTCTTCTCAAGAATTGATTATAATTTCAATCACAAGTATTACCTGGAGTTAACAGGCAGGCTTGATGGATCATCTCGTTTTGGTGCCAATAACAAATGGGGCTTTTTCCCGGCTGTAGGAACCGCTTGGAGGATCAATAAAGAAAATTTCATGGCAAATGTAAAAACGATCAGTAACCTGAAACTGAGAGCCAGTTATGGTATTACAGGTAACCAGGCAGGTATCGGCGATTTTGCTTCACGTGGATTGTGGAATGCTGGTTATGGATATTCTGATAAAGCAGGAAGCGCTGAAGGCCCTGGTACTGCACCATACCAGGCAGCAAATCCCGATCTTAAATGGGAGCGGACTGCACAATTCAGTACAGGACTTGAGGTTGGTTTATTCAAAGACCGGATTAATGTTGAATTAAATTATTATAATAAATATACAACAGATCTGTTGCTGAATATCCCTACACCTGCATCAACCGGTTATACATTCTATACAGCTAATTACGGTGCAGTAAGCAACAAAGGATTTGAATTAGGTATTCAAACGGTCAATGTTGAAACGAAAAGTTTTACATGGACAACAGAACTGACTGTCTCACGCAATAATAACCGCGTGAAAAAAATCCCAAGCCCTGTACAAGGCTTCGATTCCCGTAATTTAACAAGCATTCAGCAAGGATATTCTCTTTATTCTTATTGGGTATATAACCAGACAGGCGTTGATCCGCAAACAGGTAACATTCAAATCGAAGATGTAAACCACGATGGTAAGATCACTGCTGATGACCGCAAGATCATGGGTAGTATATGGCCGAAATTTTTCGGAGGCTTTAATAACAAGTTTACATATAAAGGTATCGACCTGGGTATTTATTTCATCTATTCCTATGGAAATAAAACCTGGAATCAGAACGAAGCCTTGGGTGAGCAAGGTGGTACATTAGGCGATAACCGTGTGTTGATGCAAGGTCAGCTGGATAGATGGACTACACCGGGCCAGGAAACAATGGTACCTAGACTAACTGCTGCTAACTACCAGTATTTTGAAGTAAGCCGCTTTTTAGAAGATGCATCATTCATCCGCCTACGCTCTTTAACTATTGGTTATACGTTGCCCAAAAAATGGAGCGGCACAATCAAGGCTGAAAAAATCCGCTTTTATTTCACAGGAACAAACTTATTCCTGATTACGAAATATACAGGTTCTGATCCTGAATCAAACCTGGGACAGGGCAACCTTCAAGGGTATGATTATGATACTCCTCCGCAACCACGTACTGTTCAGCTTGGTCTAAACTTAACTCTTTAATAATTGCATATCGGTTTTATCATTATGAAAAAAATAATAGTACTGACAATGTTGTTGCTTACGACAACATTGTTTTTCTCCTGCAAAAAATTCCTGGATCCGCAACCAGTAAACGCAATTACTGATGAAAATCCGATTTTCGATCTTACCTCTGCGCAGACTGCTTTGCGTGGGGTTTACAGAGGTCTGGGCAATACGGGATATTATGGTGAAAGCTGGGTTACGCTTGGTTTTTTTCCAAGCGGTGATATCAAAAACCTTACAACGGGTGGTGCATCAAATATTGTAGTAGTGAACTATCGTGCTGATGATGCCAATTTCAGTACCACGTGGAATGCTATCTACTCAGTTATAAACCGTGCCAATAATGTTATCGTCAGAACACCTGCAGTAACTGATCCATTGCTTACGCCCACATTAAAAAATCAATACATAGGAGAAGCAAAATTTATTCGCGCGCTTTGTTATTTCGATCTGGCAAGAGGCTGGGGTGGTGTACAAATTCCACTGGAGCCAACCGGTTCATTGACCGGTGTAATAAGCAAACCAAGAAGTACTCAGAATGAAACATACGACCAGGTGTTAAAGGATCTGGAGGATGCTGAACTATTGCTTCCGGTTGGGGCACCGGTAAACCGGATCCGTGTTACACAGGAAACAGTTTGGGCCTTGCGTGCAAGACTTCACTTATACAGACAGGAATGGGCGCTCGCAGATCAGTATGCTACCAAGCTGATCAACTCGCCTAATTATAAATTGAACGCACCTTATAATTCATGGTTTGCAAACAGTGTTGTCGCAACGCAGGAGTCAATTTTCGAACTGGAATTCAGTGCGCAAAATCCAAGCACCATCCGTGCACAAATGCAACACCCTTCCAGAGGCGGTACATACAGATACGCACCGACAGATGCCTTTGTACAACTTCTCAAAGATAAAAATGTTTCCGGAGGAAGAAGGGCGCTGATTGATAGTGTGACGCAGACCGGTATTACTCAATGGTTCGGTAATTTATATTATAGAAATCCAGCCACTGATCCGGCCTATATTTTCCGCATTGCAGAAATGTATTTAATACGTGCCGAAGCAAGGGCGCATGAAGCCGATTTAACCGGTTCATTAAATGATTTGAATGCGGTTAGGGCCCGTGCTGGCGTTCCACTTTCCACTTCATCCACAGATACGGATCTGCTGCTTGATATCGAAAATGAAAGACGCTTGGAATTTGCACTTGAACCTCATCGCTGGTATGACCTCGTTCGGACAGGTAGAGCTAAAGTTGTGCTTGAAGCACTTAATTCAGCTACAAAAGTAGATCCCTGGGAAAATGTATTTCCAATTCCGCTTCAGCAAATAAAACTTGATCCCAATCTGAAACAAAATCCTGGATATTAATCACTAATAAATAAACAACAATGTTATGAGTTCTATAAATAATCTGCATACGAATTCTTCTCATGTATGGAAGAATTATGAGAAGATAGCAATTCGGTTTTTTGCCCTGTTTTTTTTCATTCAGGTTATTCCCCTGGATTGGAAATTCTTTAGAGATCTGTTTTCTTTTCAATGGAATGTATATGATCTCTTTAGTCTGACAAAATATACACCGCAGTTCTTTTCTGCAGAAGGTTATACAAACTGGCTGATTGCGGCTTTGATAGCTGCAGTAGGCACAGTCGCATGGATTAATGTTGAACGCAAGGAAACCAATTACGACAATTTATATTACTGGCTGCGTGTCATTCTGCGTTATCGTTTGGCAATTGGCATCATCGGCTATGGTTTCATAAAATTATTTCCACTTCAGATTCCATATCCTTCATTAAGTAACCTGCATACCAACTACGGTGACTTCTTTGCATGGAAAATATATTTTCATACGGTAGGCATCACCCAAGGCTATGAAATATTTTTAGGCGCAGTTGAGATTCTTGCCGGTATACTTCTTTTCTTCAGAAGAACAGTAACCTTCGGCGCAGGTCTCATTATCGGATTTGTAGGCAATGTACTTGCGGCAAACATTGCATACGATGCCGGTGAGCAGGTATACAGCGCCTACTTGGTATTGATCGCATTATTTTTGTTTGTCTATGATGTACCGCGTTTATATAACCTGCTTGCGAATGAAAAATTTACGCTGGCAAACAAATTCAGACCTGTATTCACTGAAAAGTGGATCGCGAATACCAGACTGGCGCTAAAAGGATCCTTTGCTTTGTTCGTTGTAATTTATGGAATCACTGCTTACGCGAATTATGAAAATGATCCTTACAAAATCCCAAAGACTGCCGGATTAAATAACAGTTATGGTTTTTATAATGTGCGTGAATTTATTTTCAATAAAGATACCATCCCTTATTCAACAACAGATCCAAACAGATGGCAGAATGTTGTATTTGAAAAATGGGCAACCGTAAGTATTAAAATTGCGCGACCGGTAAAACTGGATCTTACCACCGGCGATGGATTTCATGAAAAGGATATTGACAGGAATTATGAATCGGCCGGTGTAGGTGGCAGACACTATTTTGCATACCAGGCAGATACATTAAAGCATACGCTCTTGCTTGAAAATAAAAATAAAAATCATGCTGGTGAGCAATACAAGCTCAGCTATACACAGCTCAATGATTCTACAATTGTTGTGAAAGGCGTATCAGAGAAAAATGATTCTATATACGCAGTACTGGATAAGATCAATAGAAAATATATGCTGTTTGAAGGCCGTAGAAAGCCAGTGAAACTGTAATTGAAACCTGACAACTAACAAACGCTCAAGAAATGAATGCAACGTTTTTGACTCAACCTATGGTAACACTGCCTTCAATAGATTATGAAGGTAAAAGCAAATCAACACAGTCTGCTCTGTCAGATTCATCGGACTGGAAAGGGTATGAAAAGACTGCATTCCGAATTACGTGCATATACGTGTTGTTTCTTTGTCTGCCTTTGTATGTTGAATGGTATATCTATTTGTCGTATGTTAATCTTTCGGAGCTGAATTGCAGGGATCTGTTTATTATATCTACCTACCGGACAATTGAGTTTGTGAAGATCAATACGGAGAGCGGAAGGTGGGGTATTGCCAGTTATGTGAATCTTGCCATCCCGCTTGCGATTTCTATTGTAGCAGGCTTGGTCTGGTCTGCGTTGGATAAAAAAACGAAGAACTATGACCAGCTATATTATTGGATACGCGTGATTGCAAGGTACAGAGTAGGCATAGGTATTGTAGCCTGGGGGTTCCGGAAACTTGTTCCCGGTCAAATGGTGTGGCCAACAACAGGTATACTGAATACACCCTTCGTCGATTTTCAGGCACAGAAACTTTATTGGCAGTCGGTAGGCATTGTGCCGGGATATGAAATATTTCTGGGGGCCGCTGAATTCATTGCCGGATTCCTGTTACTCTTCAGAAAAACAACTGCTCTGGGTGCTGCGCTTACTGCAGTTGTACTTGGCAATATTGTTATTGCCAATCATGCGTATGATGGAAGTGTGCATGTACACAGCTTTTGTTACACGATACTTGCACTGATTATTTTGTGGAAGGACTTTCCAAACATCTGGAATTTATTGGTGAGGGAAAAAGATGTTTTTCCGCAAACATACTATCCATCGTTCACAGAACCATTGATTAAATACACACGGCTTACACTGATTACATTCGTACACGTGGTATTCGTAGCATTGTTCTTTGTATTGCAGGTAGATGATTATATACATGCACCATATCGTTTGCCGGATACACCGGGGCTTACAAAAGCTCAAGGCGTATATCAGGTAACGGAGTTTAAATTGAATAACAAAGTACGGCCTTATGATCCTCTGGATTCCGTTCGCTGGCAGGATGCCATCTTTGAAAGCTGGTCTACAATTTCCTTTAAAGTAAATCGCACAGCTGTCATGGATCAATCAAATGGTGGCGGCTATTCTAAAAAAGATGTTGAGCGCACCTGGGAACTTGCAGGTATAGGTGGCGGCAGGCGATATTTTTATTACGAAGCAGATACAGTTAAGCAGGAACTGCGCCTCTTTAATAAAAATGAAAAACATAAAAAGGAAACACTTACACTTCATTACAACAGACCAACGGATACACGTATTGTATTGACCGGTGCCAATGAATTTGAAGACTCTCTTTATGTAGTATTGGACCGGGAAGAGAAAACCTATCCGGTTATTGAAAACCGTGACCACACTGCTGTGTGGCGGCCATAATCTAAAATAAACCGCTGGTATTATGCTTCAGGAATATCCAAATATAGATGTAAATCCGGTCGATACCCGGTCGTCACAAACAGATGAAAAGAAAGGTTCCGTTTCAAAACCGGTTCCTGCGAGAAGATCCTGGACTAAAAACGAAAAATTTATTTTTCGTGTAGCGTTCATATTTGTACTTGTCTTTTCTATACCAACGGATACCGGCTGGTATGCCAAACTCTTTACACTCGATTATGCTCATCTTAATTACCGGCATTTAAATTCTCTTGTTGCATTTTTTAATCCGCACTTTATCAATCACTATTCTGAGAGCGGCTTCTTTGGCTTATATAGCTACGTGAATCTGTTATTGTTTTTCGTTGTTGCTCTAATTGGTGCCGGTATATGGACCGTCCTGGACAAAAATCGAAACGATTACGATATACTCTATTACTGGGCGCGTGTTGCAGCACGTTACCGGATTGCATACGGCGTGATTGCCTGGGGCTACAAAAAAGTATTTGTCATGCAAATGCCTTTTCCGAGTGAAGGCCTGTTAAATACAGAGTTTATAAACTTCTTTGCGAAACGTCTGTATTGGGAGTCACTTGGTATTGTTCCTTCCTATGAAGTATTCCTGGGTTTTGCGGAATTCATTCCGGGAGTATTGTTACTGTTTAGAAAAACAACAGCGCTTGGTGCTGCGCTGACAGTAGTGGTATTGGGAAATGTTGCTATTGCCAATCACGCCTATGATATTGGTGAACAGGTACCAAGCTTCAGTTTATCTTTACTGGCCTTTTTTGTTCTTTGGTATTATCTGCCATCGATCTGGAATTTGCTCGTTCATGAAAAGGATTCGCAGATCGTGTCTTTTGTTCCGGCATTTCGGTATAAATGGCAAACATATTTAAAAAGAAGCATTCAATATACAGGTAATTTTATTTTTGTTTTTTTATTCGGTGCGTTTGAAATATATGCTTATACACACAACGATTTCTATAAAATCCCGAATACACCGGGTTTGACAAATGCTAAAGGATATTATCAGGTCACTGAATTCCGCTTGAACGGTAAACTTGTTCCGTATTCGCCATTAGATTCTATTCGTTGGCAGGATGTTTCGTTTGAAGAATTTTCTTCCATGAGCTTTCGAGTTGCCAACAGGCCGCAGCAGATTCAGATGTTCGCAGCAGGAAGCTATCCACGCTTCGGCGAACATTATGATTATAAGTGGAAGTTTCATCCCAAAGGCGATGAGCGTCGCTATGAAACCAACGAAGACAAATTTGATCCTGAAAAACGTGATATAAATATCAACTGGGAATTTTCAGGTTTGGGAAGTGAACGCCATTGGTATTATTACAAAGCCGACACGATCAATCAGGTTTTATACCTGCAGCATAAAAACAGACATACCAGAAATCTTAAGCAAGTACTGCATTACAGCAGGCCAATAGCATCACGTATTATATTATCCGGTACGAATGAATTTAACGATTCTATCTACGTTGTTTTAGATAAGCAACAAAAACAATATCCCGCTATTAACAGATACAATAAAAACGGGAACACATCTTATTCCTATTAAAAAATAAAAAGCATAAATATATGTCAACACTTATTGAAGAAGCTCCGGTAGAAACATCCAAGTCTGCCGCTGCGCCATGGAGAGGTTATGAAAAGGTATCCTTCCGGATTGCATTCATCTTTTTCTTTTTGTTAACCGTTCCTACAGATATAGATTATTACAGGAACTGGTTTACAACCGATTGGGCACATCTGCATATTCGTGATCTGGGCAAGCTGGCAGGCTCATCATTTGCGCCTTTTAAAATTGCGGAGAACCATCCCGGTGAAGGCGATCGCGGTTCGTTGCAGGAGAAAGCACATGGTTTTTTTGTCATTCATTCTGAAAGCGGAAACTTTGGCCTGGCAAGTTATGTCAATTGGGGTGTAGCGTTGCTGATCGGAGTCGGCGGTGGTTTGATCTGGACGCTCGTCGACAAGAAGCCGCGCAATTATAGGGTGTTGTACTACTTTCTTATTGTCGCCGTTAGTTATGCCATGCTCATACGGCTGGAAGGGCTGACATTCTCAAAAGTATTTCCAACACAGATGCCTGCATTGGCAGAAACACAGCTCAATACAAACTTTGGTGATTTTACTCCGCAGAAATTATACTGGATACAATTAAGTTTTGTACATAACTATGAAACTTTTATCGGTCTTGCTGAACTTGCGATCATGCTGCTTTTGTTCTTCAGAAAGACCAGAGCGCTTGGTGCAGCCATGGCACTCTTTATGATTGGAAACATTGCCATTGCTAACCACGTCTATGACGGCGGTATTCATTTGGCCGCAGCCTTTTACGCTTTGGGTGGTACATTTGTATTGTGGCGCTATATTCCTGAAATATGGAATCTGCTCGTTCGTGAAAAGGATACAGCACCACAGGTATATTATTTTCCTTTTGAAAAAAAGTGGCAGCAATACCTGCGCATCGGTTTTAAGACGGCAGTGTTTGCCTTATTCTTTGTGGCAAGTGCTTACCTGCATTGGGATAATTATAAGCATGACTCCTACAAAGTTCCATCCAGACCGGGACTCGACGGGTCCAAAGGTCTGTATGAGGTAACTGAATTCAAACTGAATAATAAGCTATTGCCTTATTCTCCATTGGATTCTGTAAGATGGCAAAATGTTACGTTTGAAAAATGGTCAACGATTTCTTTTGCTGTAAACAACACATTCCGTATTCATGGAGAAGCGGGCAGGGGGAAACAATTCAAGGATGTTGACCGCACATATGAGTCAGCCGGAACAGGCGGCGGTCGTCGTCATTACTATTATGAGGCGGATACGGTAAAACATACCCTTCACCTGTTCAATAAAAATAAAGTGTATAAAAATGAAGAGCTGGTTTTTCAATATGAAAGGCCTACACCAAACCGCTTTATACTTAAAGGACAAAATGAGTATAAGGATTCTGTTTATATCGTACTGGATAAAAAGGTTGATAAAACATATCCTTTATATGAAGGCCGTAACCAGGCTGCCATCTGGAATCCATAAGTTTTAACACTTAAAACTATGACATCTCATAATACATTCGGACAGATTCCTGTGCAGCAGGCGCCGGTAGCACCTGTACCGTGGAAAGGATATGAAAAGTTTGCTTTTCGTGTAACAGCTGCTTTTGTTGTATTGATCTGTTTCCCTTTCAGTACACGTTTTTATGCGAACCTGTTGCGCATAGACTGGGTTGAATTTAACTGGAACAGTCTCGGCGGTATAGCAACAAGCTTCGGAGCACCTGAATTTATTGATCTGCCGTTTGAAGATATCTGGGAGCTGTATAGTTATATCAATGTTTTCCTGACAGCTGCTCTTGCTGTAGGTATTGGCGCTGTGTGGTCGCTCATCGATCGCAAACGGACAGAATATAATACCTGGTATCATCTGATTCTTATTGTTGCGCGTTACCGACTGGCCTTTGGTATTATCGCCTGGGGGTATAAAAAGTTTATTCCCATCCAGATGGAATTGCCAAGCATAAGTTTTCTATATACACCGTTTGCAGATTTCAGCGAACAAAAATTATACTGGCAATCTGTTGGTATTACACAGGGGTATGAGATCTTTCTTGGTTTTGCAGAAGTGTTATGCGGCCTATTACTTTTGTTCAGAAAGACGACTGCGATAGGCGCAGCTTTAACCGCAGTAATTCTATTCAATATTGTAATCGCCAATCATGTATATGATGGCATGGTACACGTACATAGTTTTACATTTACTTTGCTGGCAGTTATTATTTTATGGCAGTACCTGCCAGATATATGGAGATTGCTCGTAAAGGAACAAAACGTAACCCCTGCCTATACGCACGTTGATTTTTCAAAAGCTTGGCAGAAGAACACACGCTGGGTGTTGAAATCAACGGGCATAGCCATCTTTGTTTTCTTCCTGCTATTCCTCCATTGGATCGACGATCTGGGCTACAGGTATCCGCACAATCACCCGGGTTTAAAAAATACTGCGGGCTTTTATCACGTGACAGAATATAAACGCAACAATAAAATAATTCCATATTCTCCTCTCGATTCAGTACGTTGGCACGATGTGGTATTTGAAACCTGGTCAACCATGGCAATCCGTTTAAACAGACTGCAGCAGATGGATATAGAGAATACCGGAAGAGAAACGAAAGAGAGCATCAGCAAACGATTCGAATTCAGAGGTGTTGGCGGTGGCCGGCATTACTTCGATTACAAAGCAGATACAGTAAATCATATACTTTACCTGACCAATAAAAACAAAGCCCACCGCGATCAGAAGCAGGTATTGCATTATAGTAAGCCAACAGAGAAAAGGATTGTTTTATCAGGGATTAATGAATTCAAGGATTCAATCTATGTAGTACTTGATAAAGTAGAACAGAAGTACCCTTTGTATGAAGGACGTGGTAAACCTGTTGTTGCTACTGCTGTCGATTAATAAACTAGCAGGCATTTCATGAATAAATACGAATACGATGCAGTTGTTGTTGGATCCGGTCCGAATGGATTAGCGGCAGCTATTACCCTGCAGCGCAAAGGTCTTTCTGTGTTGGTACTTGAAGCGAAAGATACGATTGGCGGCGGACTTCGTACCAAGGAATTAACCCTTCCGGGATTCAGACACGACGTGTGTTCGGCTATTCATCCCATGGCTGTAGGTTCGCCTTTTTTCGCAGGATTACCTTTGGAGGAATTTGGATTGCAGTTTGTACATGCGCCTATAGCCGCGGCACATCCATTTGATTCAGGCGAAGCTGCAATCCTTTCACGTTCACTTGAATTAACAGCCGACTCATTGGGCATTGATAGAAATGCTTATTTGAAATTAATTGAACCATTGGTTAAAAGCTGGACCAATATTGCTCCGGATGCCATGGGGCCGTTGCGCTTTCCCAAATATCCCTTGCAAATGGCAGCATTCGGGCTCAACGCATTGCGTTCTGCTGATTGCATTTCACAACGGTTCAAAACAGAAAAAGCAAAAGGTCTATGGGCCGGAATGTCTGCGCATGCCATTCAACCTCTTACCAATTGGGCTTCCGCAGCGATCGGTCTGGTATTGTCTGCTGTGGGGCATATACACGGATGGCCCATTCCCGTTGGCGGCTCCCAGTCCATTGCAGATGCACTTGCTGCTTATTTCATTTCATTGGGCGGAAAGATCCAGACAGGAATAGAAATTACTTCACTGAAACAAATTCCTTTTGCAAAGGCCGTATTATTTGATGTAACACCCAAACAATTACTCAACATTGCTGAAGAAGAATTTACCCCATTTTATAGAAAACAATTAGAGCGGTACCGCTATGGTATGGGTGTATTTAAAATTGACTGGGCGCTGAGCGACCCCGTTCCTTTTAAGTCGCCATCCTGTAGACAAGCTGGTACGGTACATCTGGGGAATACCTTTAAAGAAATCGCCTTAAGCGAACATCTTTCTTCTTCGGGAGTTCATCCGGAAAAGCCTTTTGTGTTGCTTGCCCAGCAAAGTAGTTTTGATCGTACCCGTGCGCCCGAAGGCAAGCATACAGTATGGGCATATTGCCATGTTCCAAATGGTTCAACGGTTGATATGACCCAGGCAATTGAAAAGCAGGTTGAACGATTTGCTCCGGGGTTCAGGGATACGATCCTGGCGAAACAAACCATGAATACACATCAGATCCAGGCATACAATCCGAATTATATTGGCGGTGATATCAATGGCGGCATCATTGATATTCGCCAATTGTATACGCGGCCTTCGCTGAGCCTTTCTCCTTACCGTACTTCCAAGGCTGGCATCTATATATGTTCTTCATCCACACCTCCGGGCGGAGGCGTGCATGGTATGTGCGGGTATCATGCCGCACAAACGGTAATGAAAGATCTTTTCAATTAAAGTATACTAGTATAAAAATTTGTATGACACAAACAGAGAAAAATGTAAGAATAGCATTGCATGAAGATTGGGTAGTAGTAATACTTGGTTTTCTGGTTATTGGTGCAGCGTTGCTGCATATCATACCGGCACCGCCTTCTTATTCATGGAGCAATGCCGGTGAGTTAACAGCTAAAATACTGACCGGAGAAAACTTTTATAAAATAGGAATTCAGTTTGTGTTTGTATTGTCAATTGCCGGCGTTGGATATTTTCTGAACAACAAACCGCTGCAGTCATTTCTTACAATAGTATTTCCGGTATTGTATGTATTAACGATTATTGCGCTGATCATTTCCGGTTATAAAGGAATGAAGGATCTTGGCCTGGAGGCTGTTATTTTTAGCTTATTGATTGGGTTACTGATCCGGAATATTTTAGGTGTGCCGGAATGGTTCCGTTCGTTGCTGAATGGAGAAGTGTTTGTAAAGATCGGCCTGGTACTGTTGGGTACCAGTGTTATTTTTCGTGATATTCTGAAAGCCGGTTCACTTGGATTGATACAAGCCTTGCTAGTAGTAGTCAGCGTATGGTATTTCGCTTACTGGCTTTGCCGCAAGTTGAAAATTGATGATGAACTTTCGTTGATGATTTCGAGTGCTGTTTCTATATGTGGCGTATCTGCGGCTATTGCAACAGCAGGTGCCATAAAAGGAGATACAAAGAAACTTTCCTATGTAGTTTCGCTGGTGCTCGTAACCGCTATCCCTATGATGATCTTTATGCCCCTGCTGGCAAATTATCTTGGCTTGTCTCAGGAAGAAACCGGAGCCTGGCTGGGTGGTACCATTGACACCACTGGTGCAGTGGTAGCTTCCGGATCATTGGTAGGGGAAGTTGCATTAAAGATCAGTACAATCGTTAAATTTTCGCAGAATGTATTATTGGGCGCTGCTGCATTCGCAATCAGTATCTACTGGAGCTATAATAAAAATGCAGCATCAGGGGTTCAGGTAGAGAAACCAACACTGAATCTGATCTGGGAACGCTTTCCTAAATTCGTATTGGGTTTTGTTGCGGCATCTATTCTATTTTCATTTATACTTTCTTCCGATAAAGTTGCGGAAGTAAAAGATGGATTGAAAAATATTCAGTTGTTGTGGTTTGCACTGGCATTCACCAGCATCGGACTTGAAACGAAATTTTCTGATTTATTCAGTCAGGAAAGTAAAAAGCCTTTGATTGCATTCTTAATTGCGCAAAGTTTTAACATTGTCGTTACACTTATTATTGCAGTACTATTGTTTAACTAATCAGACGAATTATATGAAAAAGTTTATCGTATGTTTTTTGTTATTGAGTAGCATTTCAGTTGTTTATGCACAAAACTGGACACTGGACAAGTCACACTCAAAATTGAATTTCACAATTGTTCATTTAGGTATATCTGAACAGGAAGGAAACTTTAAAAATTTTACCATCAAACTCACTTCCGCGAAAGAAGACTTTTCTGATGCTGTGATAGAGCTGAGCGCTGATGTGAATTCTATTGATACGGATAATACCAGCCGTGACGAACATTTAAAAGGTACAGATTATTTTGATGCAGCTAAATTTCCTGCATTGACCTTTAAAAGCAAGTCCTTTGAAAAGGTAACAGGCAATACATATAATCTTACAGGAGATTTAACCATAAAAGGAGTTACCAAAACAGTTTCTTTAAATGTTACTTACATAGGTTCTACCATCAATGCTAAAACACAAAAGCGTGTAGCAGGCTTTAAGCTTACTGGTGTTATTAACAGGATTGATTTTGGTGTTGGCAAATCCAGCGCTGCACTTAGTGATCAGGTGTCTATTGTAGCTAACATTGAAGTTATTAAAGACTGAAGAATTGTATATGAAACGCTTACTTGGTTTAAGTATACTGCTATTGCTGGCATATACCGGTTCATATGCTCAGAGTATTTTGAAGGCAGGAGATAAAGCGCCCGCATTTAAAGCTCCTAATCAGAATGGTAAGATCGTATCCCTGGATGATTATAAAGGACATAAAATAATTTTGTATTTCTATCCAAAGAATAACACTCCAGGCTGTACAACAGAGGCCTGTAACCTGAGAGATAACAGTGATTCATTAGCTTCGCAAGGGTATATAATCCTTGGGGTCAGTACCGACAGTATTTCATCACATCAGAAGTTTAGTAAACAGTATAATTTACCATATGATTTATTGGCCGATACAGACGCTACAATAAATAAAGCATATGGTGTCTGGATTTTGAAAGAGAAAAATGGAAAAACCTTTTATGGTACTGCACGCAAAACGTTCGTCATTAATGAAGCAGGCATTATAATCCGCATTATCGATGCTGTACAAGTAGACAATCATGCTGCCCAGATTTTAACGGAATAGGAATAAACGAGCTTGTGCTGATAGTAAAAAAATAGCTACGTTTGTGAATAGTTCAAACGTAGCTGCTGAATAAAAATACCATACTAAAAAAATGATTAAAATATTCAGACACAATTTTGTAATCAGCGCTGATAAAAGTATTTATACTAAAGAAGATGACAATGCTGCCTAATAATACGCTAACAACTGTTCGATTGATTTTTGAAGCTGCCAGTGATGTGAACGGGTAAGCGATTATGCCACCAATAATCAAACCCAGGATTGCCTGCCATCCGGAAAATTTCCCCAAATAGATAAATGTTACTGCGGCCGACATGGCAACAAAAAATTCTACAATGTTTACTGAACCTACAGTAACAGAAGTTACTCTTCCTTTTTGTAATAAGTTAGATGTTACAATCGGTCCCCAGCCCCCGCCGCCAATAGAATCAACAAATCCGCCAAGCACAGCCAACCAGCTGATTCGTTTGACTCTCCTTTTCTCCAGGGGTTTTCTGAAGGGCTTGAGTAAGATTAAAACACCAAGCAGTAATAAATAAAGTGCAATAAATGGTTTGATGATATCATTATTCAATATGGCCGATAACAGCCAGGCTCCTAGTACAGACCCTGCAATGCCAGGTATCAAAAGACTTCTGAATAATTTTTGATTCAAACTTTTAAAACGAAGGTGTAAAATGCCCGACGCACCGGTATTAAAAGACTTTGCAATATGTACCGTTGCACTCGTATATGCAGGAGTGAGGCCTAAGCCCAGTAAAAATGAACTGCAGGCTACGCCATAACCCATTCCGAGTATGCCATCCAGCAATTGTGTGGTTATTCCAATACCAATAAATAATAAAAGATCTTTTGTGAATACTGTGCTGATGAAAGATAGTAATGTGTTTGAAAAATTAACCTGGTCAAGGCCTATCGTGTACGAAATAAAAAATGCCAGCGCTACCCAGACAACTGTAGCCCCGGCTAAAAATTTTATATATGGACTTCTTGAATTAAGTCTGTTAATCGTTTGGTTGAATTGTGAATTGGTTTCACTATTAGCTTCCTGTTGTTCCAGCGCATGAATCTCATCCTGCAGTTGATACAGGTCCATTTCATCTACACCGAAGGCCCCTTGCGGGAACCGTTCAATTTCATTTTCTTCCGTATTGTTTTTTTTATTCATAGCTGGGTAAGTATTTTAATTATTTGTCGTTCGAAACGGATTGGTTACTTCTATAAAATCACCTTCCATTTTGGAGAGTTCTTCCGATTTGAAATGACTTTTGATTTTATGCAGGTATTCCCACAAAGGCTCATAATATTTATGCTGTGTTTGCTTTTGAAATTCTTCGATCGTAACACGATTATTGTTTTTTAATAATAATGACCATGCGATGAAGAAATAGGAAATGGGAAGCTTACTTCCTTCCAGCACAGTTCCGCTACGTAACGTTGTTCTGAATTTGCATGAGTGGCATTGAAACTGGCTTTTACCAGCCAGCCAGTAGTGCTTTGTGTGACCGCATTTCTTGCAGGCGATACCTTCTTTTATCCGTAATTTTTTGAAAGCTTCTATGGCATTTTTTTCATCTGTGAAGACATTGTTCCATGTAGTGTTCTGCGTCATATGTGTACCGTTTATGTAAAAGCGATTATAGTTCAAATATAATAAACTATATAATCTCTATCATTATAGTGGAGTATATTTTTAGTGGTAGGATATCCAGAATTAACCGAATGGAGGACGAGCTAAAATGTTTGATTTAGCTGCATTTAGAGGCTTTTCAAGTATATAATTTTCACCAGGAACAAAAACGAACAATAAAATTGGGTACTATTCCCAAAATGGAATTTTATACATGCCGAAGAAAACCACAAGAAAATATTCCTTAAAAAATGACTACATTTTACAAAGAGCGGACAATTTGTTTTTGTCTGCCGATAAATATTTGAACTGAATCATATGAAGACAGAATTGGAAAAAATGCTTTCAGGGGAGTTGTATCTGGCGACTGATCCCGTTTTACTGGAGATGCGTAACAGAGCACGCGCATTATTTATGGAATATAACACGACTTTGAACGAACAGGTACAGGAACGCAAAGCTATTTTGGAAAGCCTGCTCGGCGGGCTTGGTGACAATATCGATATTCAGCCGCCATTTTTTTGTGATTACGGTATACATATCCGGCTTGGAAGCAATGTATTTATAAATTACAACTGCACGATTTTGGATTGCGCGAAGGTAACATTAGGTAATAATGTTTTTGTAGGTCCGAATGTAAGTCTGTATGCGGCCTACCATCCGGTCGTGGCATCAGAACGGATCAAAGGACCGGAGCTTGCAAGCCCGATCACGATAAAAGATAATGTATGGCTTGCAGGAAATGTAGTGGTGTGCCAGGGAGTCACTATTGGTGAGAATACCACCATTGGCGCTGGAAGTGTTGTAACAAGAGATATCCCCGCCAATGTATTTGCAGCAGGTAATCCGTGCAAAGTTATCAGACATCTGGAATCTTAAAATCGGATAACGGTTAGCCCACCCCTCCAAGGGTATTGAGTTTAGATTTGATTATTCTTATAACACCAAACCCTTGGAGCGCTGATTTATGAAAATGTTTTTTGAATCTTTAAGATGCAAATGCTTAAGGCATTGCTGTTACCTGTTTCTCCAGTCCTTCCGGCACACCTGATTTATCAGCTTTCCATTGGTTGATATAATCCAGCGCCTTTTGTTTTTTGCCTTGTTCCATCAGGAGTAAAAGCAAATTGTTTTTTGCCTGCATGAAAGCCGGTGCTATCCGTGTACATTCTTCCAGGTAAGATTCCGCTTTTTCTTTATTGCCTTTTTCAAAATTCACTTTCGCAAGTTCAAATACATTGTCGATAAAGCCAGGATGAAGTTTGTCTTCTTTCAGCAGATAATATTCTGCTTTTGGATCTTTGCCGTTTTTATTCAGAAGATTTTTTGCAAAATAGAAATTCGCATAGCGTTCGGTTGAGTCTATCTCCAATGCTTCCCGGATTTCTTTTTCGGAGTCACTGAATTTTCCTTTATTAAAATATTTAACGCCTAACAGTTTGTGTGCATAGCTGGATGAAGGGCTATCCGCAACAGCATTTTCCCAGAACGTGATTTCGTTTTTGAATTTCTGCTGGTGATTGTAGTTGATAATTACAAACACCAGACAAACGCAAATGCCAGACCAGAAGATCATTTTAGCCTGTGCTGCATGTTGATCTGCAAATAAAATGGTTTGCTGAAGTAATAATAAAATACCAATGATCGGTAAATACAAACGGTGTTCGAAAGCCTGTTCGTTTACCTGCGCGGGCACAAAGAATGCCGGCAACAGGAACAACGCAAACCAGCTAAATCCAAAGAGGACCATCTTTTTGTCTGACTGCTTGTTCATGAACAGCAATACACTTAATAAAAGCAATGCCGCTATGCCATATACGATGCTGGTATCAGCCTGCATTGGGAATACAGATAAATTAAATGGCAGCAACGATTTACCAATATAATGGATAAATAAAGGCAATCTGTTTATAAAGCCGGTTGCGTATTCGGATAAAGTAGGTTTGATAACCGGTTCAATGGAAATACTCCGCATATAAAACCATACAGCGCCCAATACAAACCACCCGGCAATAAATAGTATATATGTTTTAATGGATGATTTTGTAAATAACAACAGATAAGCGATACACATGACAGGCAGGATAACGCCTGATTCTTTGGTATACAAGGCAAGTGCCAAAGCAAGAAAATGAACAGGCAGCCAAAACCATTTTTCCGTTTCATAATACCGGATAAGGCTGATGAAGCCTGCCAGTACAAAGGTTGTAAGCATGGAATCGTTTCTTCCCGGAATCCATACAACTGCTTGTGATAATACAGGATGTACCGCGAATAGCAAGGTAAGAATGAAACTTACATCGTTGCGGAATTTGAATACCTTGAAAAGCTGGTATACCAGTGCACAGGAGGTAAGATGGAAAAATAAGTTGGTAAGATGGTAACCAAATAATTTCCCTGTTATGAGTCTGTTGAACATGAAAGATACCATCAACAGATCGGAAGAGCACA
>NZ_JBQCDF010000267.1:0-7568 GCF_051961495.1 Cytophaga sp.
TTGATTTTAATAGCTGTTTCCATCTTTATGCTGGTCGCCTTTACCAAAGCAGCGCAGATCAATTGTGATTACCTTGATATTTCCGCAATAGCATTGTGGGGTATTGTTTGTATTGGCGCCATATACAACCTGATTACAACAAAAAAAATAGACATTACAAAAACCGAGGTGGTTGTTCACCCGCTCATTGGTAAAAATAAAACACATGCATTCTGCAAGGCCTTATGCTATACAATCATGAACAAAAGGGATCACCACTACAACTGGAAGGAAATCACTATTTTTTTTAATTCCAGAAAAATCCATGTGAGCTCATTTCAACATAAGGATTATGTAGACATCTACAATCAATTAATTAAAAACGGCATTCCGGAAAAAAAGCCCGAAGAAAGTCATGCAGTGAGCAGCAGTTACTAATGTTACTGTTTTATTAAATTGAGTATCCCTACTTTTACTTATCTTGCGGTAAATTGAGGGATTATGAAAGTTGCAGGATTTACCTTTATTAGGAACGCCATAAAATATGATTACCCGATCGTAGAAGCCATTACTTCTATATTGCCTGTTTGCGATGAATTCGTTGTAGCAGTGGGCAGTTCTGAAGATGAAACAGAAAAGCTTATTTTATCCATAGGGTCTCCTAAAATAAAAATCATTCATACTGTCTGGGACGAGTCTTTACGCGAAGGCGGTAAAGTACTTGCTGTAGAAACGGATAAAGCGATGGACGCTATATCCGATGATGTGGATTGGTGTTTTTATATCCAGGGTGATGAAGTTGTACATGAAAAATATCTGCCAGCCATTCAGGAAGGCATGCAAAAATATGCATTGAACAAAAACGTTGAAGGGTTACTTTTCAAATACGAACATTTTTTTGGCTCATATGAATATGTGGGTGATGCACCCAGCTGGTACAGGCGTGAAATCCGCATTGTACGAAAAGATCCGCAGATCCGTTCTTACAAAGATGCACAAGGTTTCCGGAAAGCAGGCAGAAAACTATTTGTAAAACAAATTGATGCCTTTGTATATCATTATGGCTGGGTAAAAAATCCGCATTACCAGATCGAAAAGGCAAAATCATTTTCAAAATACTGGCATAGCGACCAATGGATTGAATCAAAGATTCCGGAAATTGAAATGTTTGATTATTCAGAAGTTGATTCGTTAAAAGCATTTACTGGTACGCATCCGCAAGTGATGATCCCACGCATTACCAGACAAAACTGGAAATTCAAATTCGACTTCAGTAAAAAGAAACTTTCTTTTAAGAATAAATTCAAGGCTATTGTTGAAAGCCTGACTGGCTGGAGAATCGGCGAATATAAAAACTATAAAAAAATATAAATAACAATAACGGATGAATTACCTGGTTTATCAATCCTATGGCAGCACGGATATTTTGAATGAATGCTGTTATTCTATATTGAGCTTATTAAAACACGGATTTAACCCTGATAAAACTCACATCGTTATTTATACAGACAGAAAAGAATATTTTTCTTTCCTGCCATCTTCTTACATAACGTTTGTTGAGATGGATGCTGCAACAATAGAAGATTACAAAGGGCCGCATAAATTTATACACAGAGTTAAAATTAAAGTATTACAGGATTGCTCGGCACGTTTCACCGGAAAAATTATCTACACAGATTCTGATATTTATTTTTTAAATCCGATTGAATCATTATTCGATCAGATCGGACCGACAGACTTTCTGATGTGTAATAACGAAGGACGTGTGGATGTTGTAAAAAACAACGTATGCAAAAAATTCTTTGCATTCCTTTCTTCGCACGCCTCCTATTTAAAAGAAAACAATACTCCTATTCCTGTAAATGTAACAATGTGGAATGCCGGTATTATAGGATTCATTTCTCCCAGGGAAGAATTACTTGACAAGGTTCTTCATACGAACGATGTCATTTTTGACAAATTCACTTCGCATGTAGTAGAGCAACTTGCATTTTCGCACCAGCTGGCACAACATGGCACCATACATAAATCTACCGACTATGTATTTCATTACTGGAAACTAAAAGAATTCAGAATGGTACTTGCGGAGTTTTTTGCGCATCACCTGCCTGCACATACAGTGGCAGAAATGATCCTGGATGTAGATTCCATACGTCCGGATGTATTGATCCAACCTAAACTCGAATATGAATCCCTTTCATTTATATCGAAAAACTTACGAAAACTAAGAGGCAGGAAAAACCGTTGGAAATTCCCTCCGTATGTTATTGGTCAGAAAAAATAAACGTATTCATCTTTATAAATGAAAGCATCTGTTATCATAGGCTATTATAAAAAAATCAATTACCTCGAACTTATCCTGCAGGGTTTAGCGCTGCAGACCTTCAACGAATTTGAAGTTATTATTGCCGAAGATAATAATGATCCTGCCACTAAAACATTTATTGAATCCTATCAGAAAAAAGTTTCTTTCCCGCTTAAAGTAGTGCAGCAGGAAGACAAAGGTTTCAGAAAGAACAGGATTTTAAATGAAGCTATCCGTCAATCTGCCGGAGAAGTGCTTATTTTCTTTGATGGCGATTGTATCCCGCATAAAGAATGTATTAAGGAACACTATATCAACACAACGGAGAAAGGCATTCTTTCAGGAAGAAGAGTAATGCTTTCCCCATCCATTACAAATCGTTTACTTGTTGACAAAACATTCACATCCCTCTCCTATTTTAAATTATTACTATCAGGTTCAAAACATATAGAAGAATCGATTTATCTTCCTTATTCCTGGATTCCGAAAAAGAAAAAACGCGGACTTTTAGGATGTAATTTTTCTATTTTAAAAAAGGCGCTCGTTGAGATTAATGGTTTTGATGAAGACTATGAAAAAGCTGGTGTAGGCGAAGATTCAGACATTGAATGGCGCCTTTTAAAATCAGGTTATTCCATTGTACCGATCAAATTCAAAGCGATCGTTTATCACTTGCATCATGACTCAAATTATCAGGAAAGTGATGTGCAGTATAATACGGTAATCATGAACAGGAAAATAAAAGAAGGTCTTATCTTTTGCATAAACGGATTAAACAGGCATGCATAACCCAACAAATATATCGGTTGTACTGATCACTTTTAACGAAGAAAATAAAATCAAAAAAACAATTGAAGCCGTTTCTTCCTTAACGGATGATATCATTGTGATCGATTCTTTCAGTACTGATGCTACTAAAGACATCTGCGAAAGCTTAGGGGTTACGTTTATTCAAAAAACATGGACGGGATACGGCAGTCAGAAAAATGCCGGACATGTATACGCGAAATACGATTGGATCTTATCCATAGATGCTGATGAAGTTGTATCAGCAGAATTGCTGCAGGAGTTAACGAACTTGAAATTCAGTTCTGAAAAACAGGTTTTCAATATTCCTTTTAAAACTTATTTCTGCAATACACTAGTTCGTTACGGCGGCTGGAATCCGCAGTTTCATATCCGTTTGTTCAATAAAAAATATACAGAATGGGATGCGCTGGCTGTACATGAAACATTAAAGCTATCTGCCGATACCGATATTGTAACACTTACAGGAACGATTCATCACTATTCTTACGATTCCCTGGAAGACTATACTGCAAAGTCTGAAAAATATACGGATCTGTTTGCACAGCGTTTAAAAGAACGTGGCAAAAAATCTACCTGGATTAAAGTATACCTGAGTCCGGCATTTACATTCATCAAAGAATATTTTTTCAAACTTGGATTGCTGGATGGTGCAATGGGCTTTAAAATTGCCTGCCTGAATTACCATTATACCAAAAGCAAATACAGCAAACTCAAAAAGATTCAGTAGGTATGCGTATACTGGAAATAAATACAGAGCGTTGCTGGCGCGGAGGCGAAAAGCAAACACTACTGACCGTTGAAGGACTGCTTCAGCTGGGTCATGCAGTAACATTGCTTTGTAAAAAAAACTCTTCCTTACATACAAAGGCACTTGAAAAAAACATTCCCCATGTTACTGTTTCATCAAATATTGGTTTGTTGTTTTACTTAATTTACAACGCTTCGTCATTTGATATTATTCATACACATACAGCAAAATCATTAACATCCTGCGTTGTTTCAAAAATATTTCATTCAACAAAAATTGTCTTTTCCAGAAGACATTATAAAATCCCTTCATCGGCATTTTCAAAATGGAAATATAATGCAGCACATGCCATTACTACTGTATCAGCGTATATAAAATCACAGCTGACTGCAGCTGGCATTACAGTACCTGTACAAGTCATTTATGATGCCTCTGTTTTCATAGAGCCAAATACTATCCGGATTCAAAAAGAATATAACACATACTTACAAACGGGAAAAAAGATGATCGCTGCCACGGCTGCTTTCGAACAGGAAAAGGATCCTCATACACTCGTAGAATCTATTGCGCTGCTGCACGCGCAACGCAATGATTTTATCTTTTTGCATTTTGGCAGCGGCAGTTTAAAAAATGAGATCGAAGAGCTTGTTAAAATAAAAGGCCTGGAATCCGTGTACTTTTTCCCGGGGCAAACGCCAGCCATTGAAGAGCTGTATTCCATGTTTGATGTCTTTGTGATGACCTCCAGGAATGAAGGGTTCGGCAGCAGTGTGATCGATGCTTTCCTGAATAAAATACCTGTAGTAAGCACCAATGCAGGAGGTTTAAAAGAACTCGTTGAAAACAGAGGTTATCTTGCGGATGTTGGAGATGCTGAAACAATAACAAGCTATTTAAATACTTGTCTGGATAATCCCTCTGATATATATATCAATAGTGCTTACACATTTGCTGTTACTGAATTGTCAAGTACTACAATACAAAAACAATACGAAGCTTTATTCCTTACCTTAGCTCAGCCAACGGTATAACCAGCCTGATGCAATATTCGAATTGATCTTTGTAAGCCAGATCAGCTTTACTGCTGTTACTTTTCTTAATTCCATCCTGTAAATAAAATCAGGATTCAAGCTGCGGGTATTTGTTCCCTTCTTACAAGTAAAAAAATAACTGATGCCTAATGCCTTCATCCAGGGCATGGATATTTTTGTCTGGTGTCCGTAAGGCCAGGCAAAGCCAATGGCTTTCTTGTCGCGCAGGTTTTGTTCAATATGAGTAATATTTTCAGTCATATCTTTTTCCACCCGCATTTTAAATTCTGTTTCTGAGTACGGATAAATATGCTGCATCTTAAACTCTTTTGTAAAAAAACTACGCGCTTGTTTAAGAATTTCTTTCTTTGGCTTAGTGATGAGATTTTTCTCGAAAAAATCTTTAAACAAATCACTACCTGCTGTATCCAATATATAGCCTTGTGCTGAAAGCTCGCCGCGCATTTTAAATAGCGGATAACCGGGCCTGGCTTTACCATTATGCACAAACTTATCGCCTGCTGAAGTAAAGGATTCCTGCACAATGTTTTTGAATGTTGTATCAGAAAAAACCATTCCATGCCGGTGTGAATGGCACTGAATATCTGCCAAACCCGACGCTTCCATTTCACGCATTTCTTCCCAGGTAAAATACTGGCTACTGGAAGCATCCCGCTGCTGAAAATAATTTTCAATTAATGCTGCATTTACCACATCCGATTTTTCAATAGCTTGAATACTTCTGTCTGCATGTTCTTTTATAAAAAGTGTATTAACAAAGAAAATAGCTTTAAGCTTATATTTTTTAAGCAGGGGAAATACGATGGAATAATTATCGTAATACCCGTCATCAAAGGTCAATATCAACGATTTCTTCGGAAGCTTTTGATTCGCTTGCCTGAGAGCCTCTACTTCTTTTAGTGTATAGGTTTTGTATCCATGCTTTGACAAATAACGAAAGAAAGCTTCCAGTTGTTCAGGTTTCGTATTTGAATCCGGATTCACCTGATGAAACAGCCAGATCGGCACGCCTTGTCCAGAGCATGCAAAAAATAAAATCAAACAGATACATCCAACAATCAGCCAGGTCATATTTTTATTTTGAAGCGATACGAATATATGCAATGCTGAATAATAAACTCACCAGTACAATTCCCTGCTGCAGTTCCAATGTAGCTTCAGATAAGAAAGATGTATATGCGCCTACCAGTACGGCTACGCAGAGCAAATCATTCAGCACCTCTTTGCGAGTTACCGGATAAACCAGGCAGATCAGGAAAATGATTAATCCTGAAAAACCTAAGGCTGTAAATACGTACACAAACTGATTATGCGGGATGAGCCAGTTGTGCTGGTCAATATCAGGATATTCTTTCTGGTACACTTCATTCATTGCCTGCTGCACATCTCCGCTCCCAACACCGATCACAGGGTGCTCTGCGCCTATCTGCGCGCCAATTTTCATAGACAATAAACGGTTCCCATCCGAATAATTATTCACACTTTTACCTGTAACAAAACGGCTCACATCGCGAATCATGTAATCTACTTTGTTATGCAATGATGGCACGAAAAAATACATGGAAACGAGAAAGGCACACACAGCCGGAATCAGCCACAATAATTTTTTATTTCCGCTTTCCAGCACTTTTATAAACAGCCAGACAAGGCCCGTGGCATACAGTGCCAGCAAGCCACTGCGTATAGATAGAATATGAATAAAGATAAAAATAAAAATCCCCATGGCTGCAACTAATCGCCTCTGCAATGGTGTAGAAAGTACCGTTGAACTTGTATAGGCCTGCACTACGGCATAACATGCTATTGAAAGCAATAAGCTGTAACGGATATGTTCAATGATTGTAGGGATTGTTTTTGCATGCTTATAAGATTCCGTAATCTCTTTATAATGCATGAGGTAATAAGCGAAACTGCCTATTGCCGTTGCTGTACACAAACAGATAAACAGTAAAACAAGTATGTCGACCGACCTGCGGTTCACAACCTCCTGCATGGCCATAAAGCCCAGAGGTAAAAATAACAAAGGTATTTTTACCTGAATCCGCTCTAACCAGTATGCATAATCTTCGGTCCATATACCTCCGATTAAATAAATAAACAGTATAGGAGCCAGAAACAACAGGACCAGGCTTCCTTTCTGTTTCAGCGGATTGAATTTCCAGCCCTGATTGAGGAAATACAGCAGTACGATACCAATCATACCGATGCTGATCATAGCTCTTGAAAAAAAGATTCCGGTAAGTGCTATGCTTCCGGCAGTTATAAACCAGTAATTGAGAAATGATGAAGACTGAAGATTTTTAAAGGATATTTTCATGAAAGGACTTGAGTCATTTTCTACAACTTTAACAAAAAAGTGTATATTTGATATTAGTTACAAAACGATAGCGTTTGTAAATATAGACAATATTGATTGAATGGAGGAGCAAAATTCCAAAACCAGATATAAAAGTAAGGAAGAAAAAGACAGCCTTTTTGAAAAGGAGTTTATGCACCTCATTGGACCACTTTATAACTTTGGTTACCGGTTAACCTTGGATGAAGATGATGCAAATGACCTGGTACAGGAAACCTTTTTGAAGGCTTATCGTTTTTTTGATTCATACGAAAAGGGAACTAATGCCAAAGCGTGGTTGTTTAGAATCCTGAAAAACACCTTTATAAATGAATATCG
>NZ_JBQCDF010000268.1:0-50076 GCF_051961495.1 Cytophaga sp.
AATGTTATTTTTATTTCAATTATATCCGATAAATTGAATGAAGACATTCAATCAAAAGCGCGTTTCATAGGTTTATCAGGCGCACTACTTATCCGTATCCTACTGCTTTCTTTCATTACCTACCTGGTGGGTATGGACAAAGGTTTGTTCTCTATCATGGACCTTTCATTCAGCTGGAGAGACTTGATTCTTATTGCCGGCGGTTTGTTTCTCGTATATAAAAGCACGACCGAAATTTATGAAAAGATGGAGGGTCACGTAGAGATTGAAGAAGAGAAAATCAACAAAGGACTTGGTACGGCAGTTATGCAGATCATTCTGCTGGATGTTGTATTCTCATTCGATTCCATATTAACCGCTGTAGGACTATCCAATCATATCGAGATCATGGTGATTGCAGTAATCATCTCCATGTTTGTTATGTTGGTATTCGCAAAAAGGATCAGTGATTTCATCAATAAACATCCATCTGTAAAAGTACTGGCGCTAGCATTCCTTCTAATGATTGGTATCTTATTGATCGCTGAAGGATTTGAACAGACAGTGCCGAAAGGATATATTTATTTTGCCATGTTCTTCTCATTATTGGTTGAAGGCATTAACATGTATTCAAACAAAAGAAATAAGACCAGGGAAAATATACACAAGGCTTTGCTAGAGGAAGAGAAGGAGCAAGAACAGGAGCAGGAAGAGAAATTATGATCAGTATACTGGAGAATGCCTTTATAAAAGTTGAAATATCAACGCAGGGAGCAGAATTACAAAGCATTTTTAACAAACAATCTCAACTTGAATACTTATGGCAGGGAGATCCTGCTGTATGGCCGCGTAAAGCACCGGTATTGTTCCCGATTGTCGGCAAAGTAAAAGACAACCGTTATACCTATGCGGGAAAAGAATACAGCCTGCCACAGCACGGCTTTGCACGCGACCAGGAATTTAAATTAGTTTCCTCTACATCTTCTGCTGTTGTATATCGGTTACAGCAAAGCGAAGCATCACTTAAAAATTTTCCGTTCGAATTTCAACTGGATATCGTTTACACGATCAATCAGTCAACTGTAACGGTAGAATATAAAATCCAGAATCCATCGGCTGCTGCTGACCTGTACTTTTCAATAGGCGCGCACCCGGGCTTCCGTTGTCCGCTGACAAATAATGAAACCTTTGAAGACTATTACCTGGAATTTGAGAAGACCGAAAAGCTGAGCCGTGTATTGTTGGATGGAGGCCTTCGCGGCGATGCACGTGAAGAAGTAACACTAACAGAAAATAAACTTCCATTATCTGTTGATCTGTTTGGCCCGAAAGATGCCATTGTTGTTTCAGGTCTAAACTCTGAGTGTATTTCTTTAAAATCAACGAAGTCGGCACACGGACTTCACTTTAATTATAAAAATTATCCCTGGTTCGGAATCTGGTCCAAACCCGGACCGTTTATTTGCTTAGAGCCATGGATGGGCGTTGCAGACGATATACATTCCACACAGCAGCTTACTGAAAAGGAAAGCATTCAGCTATTGAAGCCAAAAACCAATACTTCATTTTCTTATTCGATCGAATTGTTTTAATAGCTTTTCATCGAACAACATACCGCCATATACCAGCAGCGCAGGTAGAATAGGCAGCAGGTATTTTTCCCAGGTGAGATAAGACAAGCTCATGGTAAGCAAAAAGAAAAACCAACTGCAGCATACTAGAAATAGAACCGATCGATGATTTTTAATTGCTTTCTCAAAGGCAATGGTAAACACCAAAGACGAAAGTACAAACAACAATAGCCAAAGTGCCTGCTCTGCCAATGGTGGCAAGTGATGCGTTGCTCTATGGATCAATCCGATGGTATCAATGTGCAGCATAGATTCCACAGCCACCTGAGAACCTTGCACGGGAAACAGCAGGTACCATACGATGGAAATTGGCAACGCGATGTAGAACTGTTTTTTGGTAAGATCTTTCATCGCTAACAATAACAAGGGAAACGTATACAGCATGCTTGAAGCCATATAAGCCGTTAAGGCATTTGCATGAAATGAAAAGGCATGATGCATGTATAACTCCTTTAATTTATTATCCGGACTGGCACCGCCCCAGAATAAAAACAACCCCCCAAAACCAAGTACAGGAATAAGCAACAATAATTCTTTTTTAATTAAACGCAGGTTTATCCCAAAGCCTTCCTGTGCAAATAGATAGACAGCAGTTGCAGGAATAAAAAATACCATGTACTGACGGCACAGAATGGCCAGCAGCAGGCAGATACAGGAAGCCGCAATGTTGCGTAGTGCCAAAAACAAAAATGCCCAGATCATAAATAGCACACAAAGCATATCAGTGTATACAAAAAAGCTTACGCCGGCAAAATATGGATTGATAGTCAGCACCAGAATACTTATAAAAGAGGCAATCGTACTCAACCCGCTTTTTTTGAATAAGTGAAAGGCAGACACGATGGCGACAAAAGTAATGATGAGCGAAAACACACGCAGTATTGTCAGCTCTGTGTTAAACAGCCAGCCCCAAATGGCATAGAGAATAAAGGGTAGCGGGGTTGACATCTCTTCATAATGCCGCAGCGTATTGAATGTTGGCTGCTGAATGAATTCCAGTATCGTAAAATAAAAATGCTCTTCGTCTGTCCAGGGTTGATAAGCAAAGCCAAAAAAGCAAACCAGTGCGAGACAATAAATAGCTGCGTAAACGGAAGCGAGGTAATATGCTTTATTTGTAAGAGATGTGCGAAACGACATGGAAAGGGCAACAGATAGTTTGCAATACTACTAATATTCACAGAAACGAAAAAAAGTTGTTTGTATTTTAACGCAGCCGGAATTTAACCGGCTGCGGTTGAATGATTAATTATTGCTGAATCCAAACCCGGCATCGTCGCCGTCTTCGTCATCATCATCATCTGTCCGGTCGTTGATATCAAACATGGAACCGACCAGATCTTTAAACTGCATCTCATGGTCGAGCTTAGTTTTGCTTAACTGAGAAAACTCCGCCAGTCCGTTCAGTACAAACTCCATCAGCAGCAATTGTTGTTCAGCACTAGCGTCCGGCACCTGTTTCTCTACCAATGCTTTTAAGCCCGGTATCGAAAGCAGTGTTTGCTCATACGCTTCATGGGTCATTTCATTGAGTATATCTATCTTATTTCCTTCGCCAAACCAGGCAATGATCGGCGCATAGATGTTTACCTTCTTCTTGTCTTTTTTCAGCTTCTCCGGGTTCGGAAACAGATGCGTGAACTCGGAGCGTATGGCTTTCCCGATCAGGAAGTAGGCAACATTTGCAATACCTTCCAGCTCGCCTTCATATACCAATTCAACCTTGCCGGTGATGGACGGAATTACTGCATACAAATCGGAGATGCGGGCAAAGGTATCTTTCTCGCCGTTGATGAACATACGTCGTTCAGCATAACTGAAAAGATTTTCCATCGCAGAGATGGTCATACGTGCAGACACACCGCTCTTCTGATCCACGAATTCGCTTTGTCTTGCCTGGAAAGCAATTTCTTCGATAAGAATACTCAACAGATCATCTATGTGAACATGCTTACGCTGGTGGGCGCTGATATTGGCTTCCTGTGCGGTGATTTCTTTCGAAACCGTAACAGTTTTGGGATAGTGTGTTAGGATCTGTGAATCGATGCGGTCTTTCAGCGGCGTAACAATTGACCCGCGGTTAGTGTAATCTTCCGGATTGGCAGTAAATACAAACTGGATATCAAGCGGCAGACGTAATTTAAAACCACGAATCTGTATATCCCCTTCCTGCAGCATGTTGAAGAGTGCTACCTGTATCCGCGCCTGCAGATCGGGCAATTCGTTGATCACAAAGATGCCGCGGTGCGAGCGTGGAATCAAGCCATAGTGAATCACGCGTTCATCCGCATAGGTTAACTTTAAGGATGCAGCCTTGATCGGATCCACGTCACCGATTAAATCAGAAACGGATACATCGGGCGTTGCCAGCTTTTCCGTGTAACGTTCACTCCTGTGTATCCATTGAATCGGCGTGCTGTCGCCGCTTTCGTCGATCGCATCGATTGCGAAACGGGATAAAGGTTTCAGCGGGTCATCGTTCAATTCTGAAAAAGCTACTACCGGCATATACTCATCCAGCAGGTGCGTCATCATGCGTGCAATACGCGTTTTAGCCTGTCCGCGCAAACCCAGCAGGATGATGTTGTGTTTGGCAAGTATGGCTGTTTGTAATTGGGGAATGACAGAATCTTCAAAACCTTTAATACCTGTAAACGGATTGAGTTTCTTTTTTAATGCATCGATCAGGTTGTCGCGCATTTCTTCTTTTATACTTTTTGATTTATAACCCGCAGCCTTTAACTGGCCAAGCGTGCGGATTTTTTTCATGTCGTACTTCATAGGTAAACTTATATCAATAATTTAATTCAGTCTGTAAAAACCCCAAAACACAAATAACAAATTCCAAACGGAATCAGATTTCAGGCAGTTTGGAATTTGTTATTTGTGTTTTGGAATTTAGAATCGAAAGAATGCTCGTTTTTAGCGTACGTTCTTTTTGCGATTCTTCATATAATCTTCAAAAACAAAATCACCCAGTCCGTCGAGCGAACTGTAAAAGGCCTTTCCGTTGTTGGTTTGTGTGAACTCACGTACAAACTGCTGTAGATACGGGTCGCGTGCGATCATGAAAGTCGTGATCGGTATTTTTAAACGTCTGCATTGCGCGGCCATGTTTAGTGTTTTTGTAATTACTTTTCTATCCAGGCCAAAACTGTTTTTGTAATAACGGCCATGTTCCTTGATACACGTTGGCTTTCCATCGGTAATCATGAAGATCTGTTTATTGGGTGTTTTTCTTCTGCGCAGAATATCCATGGCAAGTTCTAAGCCTGCGTAGGTATTGGTATGGTAAGGGCCTACCTGCAAGAATGGAAGGTCTTTGATTTCAACCGGCCAGGCATCATCGCCAAATACAATAATATCAAGCGTGTCTTTCGGATATTTTGTTTTGATCAGTTCTGCCAGAGCCATGGCCACTTTACGGGCAGGCGTGATGCGGTCTTCGCCATACAGGATCATGGAATGCGAAATGTCAATCATCAGTACGGTAGAGTTCGATGATTTGTGTTCGCGTTCCCGTACGTTCAGGTCCTCATCGTGTAGTTTGAATTCATCAATGCCATGATTGATCTGTGCATTGTGAATGGAAGAGGTCATGTCGATGGAGTCCAGCGTATCACCGAACTGGAAAGGGCGGGAGTCAGAGTTGAACTCATCTCCGAGCCCGCTTTGCGTAATCTTATGGTTTCCCGGACCGTTCTTTTTCAGCTTGCCGAAAATTTCTTCCAGCGCAGATTTGCGGATTGTTTGCTCAGCCTTGTATGTAGGAGTCATGGATCCTGGTTGAGCAGGATTATCCGTGATAAAACCATTTTCTTTCAGATCATCAATAAAGTCGCCCATGCCGTAGGCAGGGTCTATAAACTTATATTGCTGATCCAGCTCGCTCATCCAGGTCAATGTTTCAGAAACGTTGCCATTAGTGAGTTGCAGGAGGTGCAGAAATATTTTTGAGAGTCCTTCAAACCCTTTTTCCGGGGCCGGAGGAGGCACGTAGGTGGAAAATCTATTACCAATCATAGTAGTTGAACACGTATTTGGTATATTTAGTTGAAGGTAGGGATAAATTTAAATGGAAATGCAGAAAAAGTGATTTTTCAGCTACCAGAAAACTGGCTTTTAACCGGTACAGAATCTGAAGGCAAAGAGTATACATCTTTAAAAAGTTATAAAACTGTGATTTTTGTCTGATTTTAATTCAGAGGCTATACTTTTAATTAATGATTCATAAATATATTTTTTACAAATAATTAAAAATGAACGAATTAATTTTATTTTTTGTTTCTAAAGCTAGAGCAGCCATTTGTCAGAGACCGTAATAATTATGGAATTTAACATGAGTATTCGCTCATATTTAGCTATTTTTGTTCATACCGTATTCTTACAATAGGAAAAAGATTATAAATCAGCACGGCAATTTTGTCCATAATAGAATTCAAAGGGCTTATTATCAGCTGTTTTAATTTGGTTTACATATTTACGAATTCGGGTGCTAGCATAGAAATACAAAAAATATAGTTCGAAGTATCATTATGGGAAAGAGAATTTTCGTTTTCGACACAACACTTAGAGATGGTGAGCAAGTCCCGGGCTGTCAATTGAACACAGAGGAAAAAATCATCGTTGCAAAAGCGTTGGACGAATTAGGTGTCGACGTAATCGAATCAGGGTTCCCGGTTTCAAGCCCAGGAGACTTTAATTCAGTTGTTGAAATTACTAAAGCAGTAACGCGCCCTACGATTTGTGCACTTACACGTGCCAAAGAGGCGGACATCAATATTGCCGGTGAAGCCCTGCGTTTTGCAAAGCGCAGCCGTATTCACACAGGTATTGGTAGTTCTGATATTCATATTGAACACAAGCTTCGTTCTACCCGCGAGAACATTCTTGAAATGGCTGTAGCTGCTGTAAAGCAGGCTAAGAAAGTTGTGCATGAAGTTGAATTCTTCTGTGAAGATGCAGGCCGTGCCGACGAAGCATTCCTTGCACGCATGGTGGAAGCCGTGATCGCTGCAGGTGCGGATGTAGTAAACATTCCGGATACAACAGGATATATGTTGCCATGGCAATACGGTGAGCGCATCAAATATTTGATGAACAATGTATCAAACATTGATAAAGCAATCTTGTCTGCACATTGCCACAACGATTTGGGTTTGGCAACGGCAAACTCGCTTGCTGCCTTGCAGAACGGTGCCCGCCAGGTTGAATGTACCATCAACGGTATCGGCGAGCGTGCAGGTAACACAGCATTGGAAGAAGTAGTAATGGCAATGGAATGCCACAAGGCTACATTAGGACTTGAAACAGGTATCAATCCGAAGAAACTGGTTCCGACAAGTCACCTGGTATCAACGTTAATGCGTATGCAGGTTCAGGCGAACAAAGCAATTGTCGGAAGAAATGCCTTCGCACACTCTTCAGGTATTCACCAGGACGGCTTCCTGAAGCACCGTGAAACATATGAGATCATTGATCCGGCAGCAGTTGGTGCTGACTCTTCATCGATCATCCTTACAGCGCGCAGCGGCCGCGCAGCATTGAACCACCGTTTGGCAACAATCGGCTACATGCTTTCTAAAGAACAATTGGATCAGGCATATACACAATTCCTGGATATGGCAGACCACTTGAGAAAAGTAGAAGACGAAAACTTACACGAATTAATGCGTGGTAAAGTGTACGCGAAGTAATCATTGAAAATAAGTATATCATAATATAAGTATCTGAATATAGAAATGGGAAAGACTTTATTTGAGAAAGTTTGGAATGCACACGTTGTAACAGAAGTTAAAGATGGTCCGAGCATCCTGTACATCGATAAACAGTTGATTCACGAAGTAACAAGCCCGCAGGCATTTGCTGGTATAGAAAAAAGAGGTATCGGTGTTTTCCGTCCGGAAAGAACATTGGCTACACCTGATCACAACGTTCCTACAAAGGGACAGAATTTACCGATCGTTGAAGAATTATCCCGGTTTCAGGTAGACAAGCTTACTGAAAACTGCAACAAATTCGGCGTTACACTTTATGGTTTAGGACACTCGTCTCAAGGTGTTGTACACGTAGTTGGTCCTGAAACAGGAACAACACTTCCGGGTATGACAATCGTTTGCGGTGATTCACATACATCTACACACGGTGCGTTTGGTTCAATCGCATTTGGTATTGGTACTTCAGAAGTTGAACAGGTATTGGCTACACAATGTTTGATGCAGTCAAAACCTAAGACAATGAAAATTGAAATCAACGGCAAACTTGCTAAAGGCGTAACAGCGAAAGATGTTATTCTTTATGTGATTTCTCAGATCTCTGCAGCAGGTGGTACAGGTTATTTCGTTGAGTACTGTGGTTCGGCAATCACGTCGCTTTCTATGGAAGCACGTATGACGATCTGCAACATGAGTATTGAAATGGGTGCACGCGGCGGTATGATCGCTCCGGATGAAACTACATTCAACTACATCAAAGGTCGTGAGTTTGCTCCGAAAGGCGCGAAATGGGATGAAGCAGTTGCATACTGGAAAACATTGTTCTCTGATGCAGACGCGACATTTGATAAAACATTGAAATACGATGCTGCTGATATTGGTCCGATGATTACTTACGGAACAAACCCGGGCATGGGTATCAGTGTAAATAAAAAAATTCCTACGATCGATCAGATCGAAGAAAGCAATAAAGTAACATTCAACAAAGCGCTTGATTACATGGGCTTCCATGCAGGTGATTCGTTGATCGGCAAACAGGTAAACTGGGTATTCTTAGGCAGCTGTACAAACGGCCGTATCGAAGACTTAAGACAGTTTGCTGATTTTGTAAAAGGCAAAAAGAAAGCAGCAAACATCAATGCGTTGATCGTACCGGGTTCCAAGCAGGTTGAAAAACAGGCAATCGCTGAAGGTATCGATAAGGTATTGGCTGAAGCTGGGTTCGAATTAAGAGAGCCGGGTTGTTCTGCATGTCTTGCTATGAATGAAGACAAAGTTCCTAAAGGTGAATATTGTGTATCTACATCAAACCGTAACTTCGAAGGCCGTCAAGGTCCAGGAGCTCGCACATTGCTTGTAAGTCCGTTGACTGCAGCAGCAATCGCAGTAAGCGGCAAAATTGTAGATGTACGTGAAATGTTGAACTAATCACAACATTCAGATTCATTTAGTAAACAGAACTTAAGACTTTAAAATATTCCGAAACAATGGAAAAATTTACAACAATAAAATCAACTGTAGTACCTCTTCCTATTGAAGATGTGGATACAGATCAAATTATACCTGCACGTTTCTTAAAGGCAACTACAAAAGAAGGTTTTGGTAAAAGCCTTTTCTGCGACTGGAGATACAACCAGGACGGTACACCGAAAGCAGATTTCGTAATGAACAATCCGTTATACAGCGGACAGATTCTTGTAGCGGGGAAAAACTTCGGATGCGGTTCTTCAAGAGAGCACGCTGCGTGGGCAATCGGTGACGCCGGGTTCAAAGTAGTAGTATCTTCTTTCTTTGCAGATATCTTCCGTGGTAATGCTTTAAACAACGGCATTCTTCCGGTACAGGTATCAGATGCTTTCTTAAAAAGCATTTTTGATGCAGTAGCTGCAAATGCAAAGCAGGAGCTGATTGTTGATTTAGCTAACCAGACTATTTCAATCGCTGGTACAGATTTGAAAGAAAGTTTTGTGATCAACGAATACAAAAAAACTTGTCTGATCAATGGTTACGATGATATCGATTATGTATTGAGCATTAAAGATAAGATCGAAGCGTACGAGAAGACTTCTAAGTATTTAAGCCTTTTAGCTTAATTGCTGCCTAAAGCGGAAGGTTTAAGGCCTAAAGCTTTTTGCACTAAATTAAATACGAGATAAATAAAGATGGAGGGCTCGCTATCCATCTTCTAAAATAGAACTAGGTAGTATAAATTTTAATCGAACAGCTTAAGGCCTTAAGCTTTAAGCATTCAGCACAAAACAAATGGAAAAGAAAATTGCAGTATTAAAAGGGGATGGTATCGGTCCGGAAGTTACGGATCAGGCACTTTTAGTGTTAAACGCGATCGAAAAATCTTTTGGTCATAAATTCCACTATACAGAAGCTTTAGTAGGTGCTGTAGCAATTGATGCTACAGGAAACCCTTTCCCGGACGAAACACTTAAAGTATGTCAGTCTGCAGATGCAATTTTATTCGGTGCAATCGGCCACCCGAAATACGATAACGATCCTAAAGCAAAAGTTCGCCCTGAACAAGGCTTGCTTGCTATGCGTAAGGCGTTGGGTCTGTTTGCAAACATCCGCCCGGTAGCTACTTACAAAATACTTGAAAACGCTTCTCCATTACGTGCAGACTTAGTAAGCGGCGTTGACTTTGTTGTGTTCCGTGAGTTGACTGGCGGTATCTACTTCGGTACGCGTGGTCGCAGCGAAGATGGTAACATGGCTTTCGATACATGTACATACACGCGTGCAGAGATTGAGCGCATCAGCAAAAATGCTTTCGAGGCAGCCCGTATCCGTCGTAACCGCGTCACATTGGTTGATAAAGCAAACGTATTGGCTTCTTCCCGTTTATGGAGAGAAGTAGTAAAAGAATTCCACGCTGCACACTATCCGGATGTAGAGCTTGACTTTATGTTCGTTGATAACGCTGCAATGAAAATTATTACACAACCTGCATACTTCGATGTTGTATTAACAGAAAACATGTTTGGTGATATCATTACAGATGAAGCTTCTGTAATCACAGGCTCCATGGGTATGTTGCCTTCTGCTTCTGTAGGAAGCGCGGTTGCATTATACGAACCAATCCACGGATCATATCCTGAAGGCGCTGGCAAGAACATTGCCAACCCTTGTGCTGCCATCTTATCGGCTGCTATGTTATTAGAAACATCTTTTGGTTTACTGGAAGAAGCAAAAGCGATCCGCAATGCTGTAGTAAAATCTCTGGAAGATGGTATCGTAACAGTAGACATCCGTCGCGAGAACCCAAGCTCTACAACAGAAGTAGGTGCTTACATCGCGAAATTGGTAGAGAAAAACGCAAAGGTAACCGCTTAATCAGTTTTTGAGTACAATGGCAAACGAATTAAATAAAATCAGTAAAAGATTAACCCAGGATCCAACACAGCCTGCCTCACAGGCAATGATGTATGGTGCTGGTTTTACAGACGAAGATTTTAAGAAACCACTTGTTGGTATCGGTAGTACAGGTTTTGATGGTAATACATGTAACATGCACCTGAACATCCTTGCCGGACAAGTAAAAGGTAGCATCACGCGCAACGGCATGGTTGGACTTGGTTTCAATACAATCGGTGTGAGTGACGGTATTTCAATGGGTACAGAAGGGATGCGTTATTCGTTGGTATCACGCGATGTAATCGCTGATTCAATCGAAACCATCTGCGGTGCTCACTACTACGATGCATTGGTAACCGTTGTCGGTTGCGATAAAAACATGCCGGGTGCTGTAATGGCGATGGCTCGTTTGAACCGCCCGTCAATCATGGTGTATGGAGGTACGATTCACTCCGGTCACTATAAAGGCGAGAAGCTGAATATCGTTTCTGCATTCGAAGCATTGGGTAAAAAAGTTGCCGGTACAATTTCTGAAGAAGACTACCAGGGCGTAATTAAAAATGCTTGTCCGGGTGCAGGTGCCTGCGGTGGTATGTACACAGCAAACACAATGGCATCAGCGATTGAAGCAATGGGATTAACACTTCCATATTCTTCAACAGCTCCTGCAACAAGCGAAAAGAAAAAAGCGGAGACATTAGCACTTGGTCAAACCATGATGATGCTCCTTGAAAGAGATATCAAGCCTCGTGATATCATGACATTCCAGGCGTTTGAAAACGCAATGCGTGTAATCATGGTATTGGGTGGTTCTACAAATGCGGTTATGCACTTGATTGCAATTGCAAAAGCAGCAGGCGTTAAATTAACGATTGATGATTTCCAGCGAATCAGCAATACAACACCGTTACTGGCAGACTTAAAACCAAGCGGCAAGTACATGATGGAAGATATGGACGCGATCGGCGGCGTACCTTCTGTAATGCGTCTGTTAGCAAAGCACAATCTATTACATTTAGATTGTATGACGGTAACAGGTAAAACAGTTGGTGAGAACCTGAAAGAAGCGCAGGATCTTCCAAACAACCAGGACTTGATGTATGCCTGGGAAAATCCGATCAAACAGACAGGCCACTTACAGATTCTTTATGGCAACCTTGCTCCACAAGGTTCTGTAGCGAAGATCACTGGTAAAGAGGGAACATTCTTCGAAGGGCCGGCTCGCGTATACGACTCTGAAGAGGCCGTAAACAAAGGCTTAGAGGCGAACGAGGTGAAAGCAGGCGAAGTGATTGTCATTCGCAATGTAGGTCCGAAAGGCGGTCCCGGTATGCCGGAAATGTTGAAACCAACAGCATTATTGATGGGCTTGGGCTTAGGTAACGAATGTGCATTGATTACAGATGGTCGTTTCTCTGGCGGTACACACGGTTTCGTGGTAGGCCACATCACCCCGGAAGCCATCGATGGCGGTACAATCGGTCTGGTTAAAAACGGAGACATCATTTTAATTGATGCTGTTAACAGAATCCTTGAAGTAAAGATTTCTGAAGAAGAAATCAGCAAACGCCGTGCTGCATGGGTAAAACCAGCGCCAAGAGCTACGTCTGGCGTGTTGTATAAATATATGAAAACAGTAGCTTCAGCATCTGAAGGATGCGTAACCGATAATTAATTAAAAAGCTAGCTATATGAAGCCGAAGATTAAATTAAGAGGAGCAGAGTACATTGTCCGCATCATTGAATTGTTGGATGCGCGCGACCTGTTCGCCTATCCGGGCGGAGCAATTCTACCTATCTATGATGCACTTGCATATAGCAGCTTAAATTGCGTCCTGGTCCGTCATGAGCAGGGTGCAGCCTTCATGGCAAATGGTTACGCACGCGTAAGCGGCCGTCCGGGCTTTTGTCTGGCAACATCAGGACCGGGTGCTACAAACCTGGTAACAGGTATTGCAGATGCTTATGCAGATAGCGTGCCGATGGTTGCGATCACCGGGCAGGTAGCTTTACACTTAATTGGTTCTGATGCGTTTCAGGAAACAGATATTACTGGTATCTGTATCCCGATCACGAAAAAAACATATCTGATCAACGATCTTTCAAATGCAGCAGATATTTTCTGCGAAGCATACAAAGTATCTGTCAGCGGCCGTCCGGGCCCTGTATTGATCGACGTTCCAAGAAGTATCCAGGGTGAATATGTTGAACTGGATGAAGACTGGGAAAGTAAATTTGTAAAACCGGAACGCGAAGTAAAAAACAATTTCTCTGACCAGGATATTGCTGCAGCAGTTGAATTGTTCAAGCATGCGGAACGGCCGTTGATCTTATGCGGACACGGCATCCTGTTGTCAAAAGCATGGGATGAATTAAGAACATTCGTACACCGTGAAAATATTCCAGCGATCTCTACCATCTTAGGTATTGGTGCCATGGAGCACGACGATCCGTTGTACTTCCAGTGGTTGGGCATGCACGGTATGAAGTACTGCAACGAAGCAGTACAGAACGCCGACCTGATCGTTGCCTGGGGTATTCGTTTTGACGACCGTATTACAGGTAAGCTTGCGGACTTTGCTCCGAAAGCAAAAGTGATTCATGTTGATATTGACAGAAGCGAATCAAGCAAAAACGTTCCGACACAAGTATTCATCAACGGTGATCTGAAAACGGTTATCGACCGCATGCCGGACACACGTACGGAGAATAATATCCGCGACAGAGCTGCTTGGGTAGCAAAGTTGAACGAATGGCGCGAAGAGTTTCCGTTACAGGAAGCTGATTACAGCAAGTTCACGCAGGTATCGGCAATACAACTATTGGATGAAATGCTTGACCGTTCTGCGGTTGTATCAACAGACGTTGGTCAGCATCAGATGTGGGCGGCACAATACTGCCAGCGTTTGAAACCAAACCATTTCTTAACATCAGGCGGGCTTGGCTCTATGGGCTTTGGTTTACCTGCTGCGATGGGTGCACAGGCAGCGTTGCCATTCAACGATGTGTGGTGTATCACAGGTGATGGTTCGTTCCAGATGAACATGCAGGAACTGGTTACCTGTGTACAGGAAAAATGGCCGGTGAAGATTCTGATCCTGGATAACAACTATCTTGGAATGGTACGTCAGTGGCAGGAGCAGTTCTATGCGAAGAACTACAGCGGTGTTAACCTGTTGAATCCGGACTTTGTAATGCTTGCAAAAGCATGCGGCATGGAGGCAAGCTATGTGGACACAACAGAAGGCCTGAAAAAAGCAATCCAGGTTGCACACGATCATAAAGGACCGTATCTGATCCACGCGTTTGTAATGAAAGAAGAAAACGTATTGCCAATGGTTGCACCGGGCACGTCGTTATCTGAAACGATCTACTACCCTGCAAAGGCACAAACAGAAAAAGTTACGAAGTAATTGATTCGTAAAAGATAAAAGAGAAGGCAGCTTGAGAGAGCTGCCTTTTTTATTGTTACAGTTACAGTAGTAAAATTAGCAGAGAGTAAATTACATTTTCCTTCTTCTCATTTTATTATATCATTCCACGCATCTTTTACATCATCTCCACACAAAAATTTATTTTCTTAAAAAGCTTCCCCATTAAAATATTTTAATTGTAAATTAATATAAGAGCTTCTGAACATGGCGTAAACAGGCATGTTCAGAAGCATTATTTTAGATTGCAAGTTAAACGAGTATAGCTATGAGTTTTTTTAAGAATTTATCGAAGAAAAAAAAGATTGTTACCATTACCCTTTCAGTGATCATTGTCGGACTGATTATTTTCCGGCTGCTATTGCCAACGATCGTTAAAAACTATCTGAATAAAACACTTGCAGACATGGGTGAATACAGCGGACATGTGAACGATGTTGACATCTGGCTGATCCGTGGTGCGTATGTCATCAATGGTTTGGAGATCAATAAAACCAGCGGTAAAGTGCCCGTACCGTTTTTGATTGCACCTGTCATTGATTTGTCGGTGGAATGGAAAGCCTTGTTTAAAGGTGCCGTGAAAGCGAAGGTAACCTTTGATGATCCGGAGCTGACCTTTGTTGCGGGCCCGACGAAAGAAACATCGCAAACCGGTGCCGGTACAGACTGGACAGAGCCGCTTGATAAATTATTGCCGATTGATATTAACAAGTTCCAGATTCATAACGGCAAAATCAAATACAACGATTTTCATGCCAGTCCGAAAGTCGACATCTTCATCAACCGGCTTGAACTCCTGGCTACCAACCTATCGAATGTCGAAGACAAGGAAAAAGCATTGCCTTCCGAACTTATCATAAGCGGCAGCTCAATCGGCGGCGGAAATCTTTCGCTGAAAGGACATATGAATGTGCTGAAGCAGGTACCGGATGCCGACATCAATATGGAATTCACGAACATCAGTTTAACAGCTCTCAATGATTTTGCGAAGGCTTACGGTAAGTTTGATTTTGAAAAAGGAAAACTTTCTATTTACAGTGAAATGTCAGTGAAGGATGCAAACGTATCAGGCTACGTGAAGCCTGTACTTGAAGATGTAGACGTACTGAACTGGGATGAAGACGGACCTACATTTATGCAGAAGCTTTGGCAGGCGGCAGTAGGAACAACGTTTGAAGTATTTAAGAACCATCCGAAAGATCGTTTCGCTACCAAAATTCCGGTGGAAGGAAAACTGGATAAGAAAATAGATACAGACATTTTCACGACCGTTGTGCGTGTCGTAAAGAATGCCTTTATAGAAGCATATAAAAAATCCCTTGACGACTCGGTATCCTTCAATAATAATGGAGAAGAAAAGGAAAAGAAATTCCTGTTTTTTAAAGTGAAAGAGAAGAAAGACGAATAACTCCCGCTTATATTGTTTCAGAAAGTTGAAATGGTAAAATAATTTTCAATTTGGATTCCGGAAAGCAATATTTAATGCAGCTTTGATTTGTGAATCAAAAAAATAGTTAAATTACCTTAGCTTTCAGTTCATTAGTATTGAAGGCTAAGGTAAGTTAGCTAAACAAAATTCCCCATTGAAAACGCTTTCGGTACACGTTCCTTTTCGTTTTGCATTTGCATTGCACTGGGAGCTGTCTTTTAAACCGTATCTGAATTTCATTCATGCACAGATCCGGCAAACGGATAATGAAATTTATAAATCGTATTTAAAATCGATTGCCGGGATTGTAGAGCAAAATCCTGTATTGCTTGAACCGATCAAAGACTGGTCGGTACTGGAGCCATTTGCTGATCTGCTCGACCTGATTTATATCAATCACTATCCATCTTTAGGAGCCAATCATTTATATGCTATCGGAACACCATCTTCTCCGATGAAATTTTTTTCTTATTCACAGGAATTTAAAAAACTGATATCCGATACAGACGGCAACCTGAAGCTGCATCTGCATGACAGTTTTGTAAACGAAGAATACACACGCAGGCTGTACACAGACATTTTGTGCAAATGTTACCAGGTAGAAGATCTTATTAAAGACTCTTCACAAACCTTGCTGCGCCTGATCGATAAAAGCGAAGGCTTTGAACGCCATTATCATTTTCTTTCCAACAATCAATTTGTGGGTATCAACTATTCCGGCACACTACCTGAATTAAATCCCGAGTGGATTGAATATGCGAAAGGAAATATTGAATCGATCAAAGATCTGAAGCATCAGATACCTCTTGCCGGCTTTGGTCTGGAAGGTTTCATTTTATTTACGATCAAGGATGAAACCGTTGCTGAAGCTGTAAACCAATTGCGTGAGAATGTAGCAACCATGCATACCATGTCGCGCAAAGAATCATATCTGCGCATCAAAGGAAATACTTTATCGTTGTTGCAGAAGAATGCCTTTGAGGTTGGGTTCCTGCCTTTGATTGACATTAACAAGAGAATCTTCTATCATAAATCATTTAATTACACAAGTATTTTATTCAAGATGCTTCAGAAGCATTTAACTACTGCAGAACTCAATGATTTTTTAGGACGCTTCATTGACATGTGTTCCATAACACCGGAATATCCGATTCAGATTTTCAATGAGGACGATGTAATCAAAACAGAGCTAAAAAAATATCTGGTTGAGGAAGGTGTAAAAAATCTAACCATCATACCGGTATTTCACCAGCAGAATCTTGTTGGTGTTATTGAACTGGCAAGCACGCAAGAAGAAAAGCTTTCTATGGAAGATGTGCGCAAGATTGAATCGGCCATGCCTATGTATTCAGAGTTCATCGTTTATCAGACGAACAAACTGCATGAGCAGATGGAGTCTTTTATTATGCACAACTATACAGCGATTCAGCCGGTAGTAGAATGGAAGTTCAATGAAGTTGCGTGGAACACGATGCAGAAGGCTCCTAATACAAAGCTGCCGGATATTTCATTCAAAGAATTAACGCCTTTTTATGGAGCAGTGGATATTAAAAACTCTTCCGGTGAAAGACAGAAAGCAATCCGCAGGGATTCAGACCGTAATTTAAAAATGCTTGAAACATTTTTATTAAAGCATGGCGATACAGAAGTCACGTCGCAGGAACATGTTTCTTTATGGCAGGATTTTACAGAAGAAAACCTGGGCGATGAACAGGAACTCAACCTGCGGTTGTTCATAGAGCGGGCAGCGCAGGACCTGCTGGAAAATTATCCGGACCTTGAGATTGATTTTTCACACGAGGAAGAATCGAATTATGAAGAAAGCTTGTTCAGTATTAACAACGCATTGAAAGAAGTGCTGGATGTGCAGGAACAAAAACTGAAAAAACTCATTCCGGTTTATTTTGATAAATTCAGAACCGATGGCTGGGAATACACCATCTATGCAGGCCAGTCGTTAAGTCCGGAAATTACCATCACGCCCGACATGATCGCAACGGTGAAAGAATGGGAACTTGAAACCATGTTGAACATGGGCATGGTTGCAGCATCATTGCGTGATACGATCCCCTATAAACTTGAAACTACACAACTGATTCTTGCCAATACAGCCCCACTGGATATTCGCTTCCGTGCAGATGAACATCGTTTTGATGTGGAAGGCTCGTATAGCATACGCTACGAAGTGGTAAAGAAGCGTATTGACAAAGCGTTGATCCGGGAAACAAATGAACGCCTCACCCAGCCCGGCAAGCTTGCCATCGTGTATATGTATGCGACAGAGCTCGATGCTTATTTACGTTTGATTGACGAATACATGAAACAGGGACTTCTTGAAAAAGGAATTGAATATCTTGACCTCGAAGACTTACAAGGCGTGGTGGGCTTAAAAGCCATTCGTGTTACAATGAAATCTCCTCAGGCAGAAGCATGAAAAATACATTTTTAAATATACTGATTATTGCCTGTACAATTGTAGCCTGTAATTCCAGACAGAAACCAACCCTTGAGATTGCTGGCTATGATTGTAATGCGATAACTATATTTGAACTTGAAAAACCTTTACAGGAAATTTCAGGCCTTGCTTACGACAGGCAACGGGATGAATTTTTAGCTGTCAATGATGAGCAGGGAAATATATTTGTTCTGGACAGCAAAACATTCAGTATCAAACGCAGATTGCATTTCGGAGAGAAGGGAGATTATGAAGAAATTCAACTTGCGGATAGTATGGTGTATGTGCTGCGTAGTGATGGTAATGTGTTTAAGATGAAGTATGACGGTGACAGCATATCAGACATAATAATGATTGAATATAAAGGCTCAAAAGCGGAGTTTGAATCTTTTTATATTCTGCAGGATAAAAACCGGCTTGCTTTAATTCCAAAAAATTCTAAGCGGGGATTCAGTAATAAAGAAACGGAAACTTATAAACTGGATGCCAGCACCGGAATGCCTGTTAAACATGATAACGAACGCATCGACTGGAATAAGCTTTCAAATGCTTCCGTTCTGCATCCTTCAGCAGTAGCCATACACCCGCTAACAAAAGAAATTTACATAGTGGCATCTATTGAAAAGTTGCTGCTTGTGCTGGATCCACAATACAATGTACTTGCTGAATATAAATTACCCGCTTCAACGTTTCAGCAGCCGGAAGGAGTTACTTTTGACAATGAAGGTAATTTATACATATCGAATGAGGCGAATGGTGGAAAGCCAACGGTCATTCAGTTCCCCATTCAAAAAAATAATTAATGCGTATCATAAAGCAACACATATTCTTCAGCTTCTTATATACATTTTTATGTGTACTTGCTCCGCTTGCAGGCATTTCCCAATCAGCAAGTGATACAGCAGTTGTACATCGCTTCATTTTGATCGGAGATGCAGGGCGCTTATTAAATGGCAGAAGCATTGTGCCGGAAACGGTAGCCAATTATGTCAGCAGGACAGACAGTACGGCAACAATCCTTTTTTTAGGCGACAACATTTATGAAAAGGGTTTGCCGGACAAAGAAGACAACGGTTACAAAACGTATGAAGAAGTGCTTGCCAAACAACTGCTGCCGTTTGAGTCGCATCTGGCAAAGGTATATATGCTGCCTGGAAATCATGATTGGCAGAAAAGCGGTCCGCAGGGCTGGGAGCGTGTCAAGCGCGAAGCAGCCTGGGTAGACAGTTTGAATAAAGACAACATAATTTTCCTGCCAAAAGAAGGATGTCCCGGTCCGGAAGAAATTCATATCAATGATAGTCTGGTACTGGTGATACTGGATACACAATGGTGGCTGCATCCGTTTGAAAAACCATTGAGGGAAGATGATTGCAACTGCAAGACCGAAGATGATGTCATCAATGCTCTCAAAGACATTGCCTACCGGAACAGAAATAAACGCATTGTTTTCACATCTCATCATCCGATGCGCAGCAATGGTATTCACGGAGGGTATTATACCCTGAAGCAGCACATCTTTCCATTTACGGAAATGTCTGACAATGCTTATATACCGCTACCTGTATTAGGCTCGTTGTATCCATTGGTGCGCGGAACATTTGGAAACATTCAGGATCTGAAACATCCGGAATATAAAAACATGGTGAAACGCATTGAAGAGGCCATGTCTGTCGCACCGGATGTTGTTTATGCTGGCGGTCATGATCATTCTTTACAACTGATTCTTGAAAATCAGCAGCGTTACATCGTCAGCGGTTCGGGCATTAACCGGGAGCGGGTGAAAGAAGGAAAACATGCGGCATATGTTACCGATCAGCGTGGGTTTGTGGAAGTGCGCTACTGTGCAGACGGTAGTACACAAATTCTGATACAGGAAGTATATGAAGATGGAAGAAGAGCAGTTGTATATGATACTGTTTTGCCGGCGAAGAAACTACCTGAACTTGTTGCTGAAAAAATTGCACCGTCCATACAGGAAGATAGTATTACCGTTGCCATTGCGCCGGAATATGATGATGTGAATGGTTCACACCGGTTTTGGTTCGGCGAGAATTACCGTAAGCTTTGGGCAACACCGGTAACATTGAAAGTATTTCATATTGAAAAAGAAGGCTTAGAGATTTTACAACAGGGCGGCGGCCAGCAAACCAAGTCGCTGCGCATGAAAGATGCTGCAGGCAAAGAGTGGGTATTGCGCACCGTGCAGAAAGATCCTGCCAAGGCATTGCCTGAAAACCTACGAGGCACGGTGGCAAAAAATATTGTGCAGGACCAGATCTCATCTGCACAACCATACGCGCCTTTAACCATACCTATTCTGGCGGGTGCGTTGGGTGTACCCCATGCAAATCCGCAGATTGTATTTGTATCCGATGATCCGGTGCTTGGTATTTACCGTTCTGAATTTGCAAATACAGTGTGTGTGTTTGAAGAGCGGGAACCTACATCCGTTGAGACGGTAAAAACATACAATACAGTCAAAGTACTGGAGAAGCTGCAGGAAGACAACGACAACCGTATTGATGAGAAGGCTGTGCTTACCGCACGTATGCTGGATCTGCTGATTGGTGATTGGGATAGACATGAAGATCAGTGGCGCTGGGAGAAGAGATCTGTTGGAAAAACAGATCTCTTCTCACCAATCCCCAGGGATCGGGATCAGACATATTTTATTAACTCAGGTGTGCTGCCTTATATTGCCGCCCGCAAATGGGCCATGCCCAAGTTGCAGGGTTTTAATGACAAGATCAGGGATGTAAATGGGTTTATGTTCAACGCCCGCTATTTCGATCGATTCTTTTTACACGAACTGAGCGAAGCGCAATGGATAGATGTGTTGAACGGCTTGCAGAAAACCCTCACAGACTCCTTGCTTTCAGCAGCCGTGCATCAACTGCCGGATACGATCTATGCGCAATGCGGAGAGCAGATCCTGCACAACCTGGTTGCACGGAGGAATAGTTTACTAAAAAATGGCTTGAAGTTTTATCGCTTCCTGGCACGTACTGTTGAAGTACCAGGTTCTGATAAGAATGAATATTTTGAACTGGGTTATCTTAAGAATGGTGATATCCAGTTAAAGGTATACAAAATCAAAAAAGATGGTAGTAAGGGACATGTTTTGTATGATCGTACCTTCAATAAAAAAGTAACGAAGGAAATCCGTTTATATGGCAGAGGCGGTGATGATGTGTTTGATGTAACAGGCACGGGCCGTTCGCCGATTAAAGTCCGCATGATCGGCGGCAGTGAGAAAGATTCGTTTACGGTTGCGAAAGCTGTACACGGCAGAAAAAATTTAATTATATATGATCGTTCCGATCACGAAAATGAATTTCCGAAATGCACAAAAGCCGTTGTTCATAAAAGTACCGATCCTGCAATCAATACATACAACGGTCGCACCTTTCAATACAACCAGCTGTTGCCACAGGGTACCGGTGGTTATAACCTGGATGATGGGTTGTGGATTGGGGCAGGCATTCAGTATACCAAACACGGTTTCCGTAAAGAACCTTATGCGCAGCGGCACCGGTTGATGCTGGGGCATGCGCTGGCTACCAAAGCTACCAATGTAAAGTACTATGGACACTTTGTGGATGTGCTTGGCAAAACAGACATGAAAATAAATTTTGATGCGCGTGCACCAGATAACGTTTCCAATTTTTTTGGCGTAGGAAACGAAACGGTATTTATGAAGGAAGGCGAGAAACCCATTACCTATTACCGTACACGCTATAATTTAATTACGGCACAGATAAAGCTGGAACACGCATTTGCACATACCTTTAAATTGTATGGCGGCGTGCTCGGACAGTATTATGCGGCAGACTCTTCAGAAAATGCCGGCAGATTTATTAATGTATATGGTGCAGCATATCCCGGTGAAAACGTATTCACTAAAAAAGTGTTTGCAGGATTGATCGGCGGCTTCCAATTAGATACACGTAATTCAGATTTTATGCCGATCCGAGGCGTATACTGGAATACATTTTTAACAGGCATGCAACAGTTGGATGAAAAGAACCGGAACTTTGGAAGATTCGAAACTGAAATGACAGTATATACAAGTTTTCATAAAGATCCACGTTTTGTTATTGTAAATCATTTCGGCGGCGGCCTTAATACCGGTGATCCGTATTATTTCCAGATGTGTTACCTGGGCGGAAGTACTAATCTGCGTGGTTACAGAAATTATCGCTTCGCCGGTAACAGTAAATTTTTTTACAATCTGGAGGTACGCATGAAATTATTTGATTTCACTTCGTATCTGTTTCCGGGCTCTGTAGGTTTGGTGGCATTTAATGATCTGGGCCGTGTATGGGCAAAAGGAGGAGAATCAAACGTATGGCACGACGGTTATGGGGGTGGTTTATATATCGTACCTGCGAAACTGCTGGTGGTAAATATGTTATTGGGCTGCTCCAAAGAAGGTGTGCTACCCTATATTGCATTAGGAATTAAATTATAATAAAGAACGTTTCTATGAAGGAAGAATCAATCATTCAGCGCGCAGAAAGGTATGTACGCAAACTTTATGCGCAGACCGACAAAGATCTTTATTATCACAATTTAGAACACACGGAACATACCGTCCGTGCAGCAGAAGAAATTGCCATGCATTATAAGCTGAATGAAAATGACTATTCGGTTGTACTGGTCGCGGCATGGCTGCATGATGTAGGTTATATCATTTCAGGAGGAGTTGAGCATGAAGAAGCTTCGGCAAAAGTAGCCAGAGAATTTTTATGGGCCGAAGGTGCCGATGCAGCATTTATCACAAGTGTAGAACAATGTATCCTTGCAACCAAGATGCCTCAGCAACCTAAAACTTTGTTGGAAGAAATTATGTGTGATGCGGATCTGTATGATTTAGGCACTGAGCATTTCAAGCATAATAATAAGAAAGTACGCAAAGAACTTGAGATCCTCCTGAACAAAGAGCTCACTGGTGCCGAGTGGCGAACGTTTTCGCTGGTCTTTTTAAAAAAGCAGGTGTACAAAACAGACTATTGCAGAAAACTATTACAGGCCGGACTTGAAAAAAATATTCAATCAATTGAGAACAAACAAGCAGAAAAAAACATGGAACATCCTAAAAAAGAAAAAGAAGACAAAAGCAAGGATAAATTTAACCGGGGTGTAGAGACCATGTTCCGAACAACTTCTACCAATCACCTGCGCTTAAGTGAAATGGCCGATAACAAAGCGAACATCATGATCACGGTGAATTCCATTATCATATCTGTATTGCTGACCGTGCTGTTCCGGAAATTAGATACCGATCCGCGGTTCCTTGTTCCTACCATGCTGCTTTTGTTTACTTCACTTGTAACTATAGTTTTCTCTATTTCTGTAACGCGCCCCAATGTTACCAGCGGCACGTTCAGTAAAGAAGATATTGAGAAGAAGCGGGCGAATTTATTATTCTTCGGCAATTTCTATAAAATGAAAATTGAAGATTATGAATGGGGTATCCAGCAGGTAATGAACGATCCGGATTTTCTGTATGGAAGCATGACGCGTGACATTTATCATTTGGGCGTTGTGTTGGGAAGAAAGTATAAAATGCTTCGCTTAGCCTACAGTTTCTTCATGTTTGGTTTTATTATATCTGTGTTATCGTTTGTGGTGGTGGTTATGCCGCTGAAATAGTATACATGTAAAGTACATCACTGTTTGATTTTCATGATGTATATCTGCTTTGTTGCGGTGTCAAAATCAGTTGGCGACTGGCTGTTACCAGGCATAAAATTGCCAAGGAAACTTCCTGTTAAAAACAATTCATTTTTTCGCGATACCAGGATGGTTGGCTGCGTTACAAGCGAATATTGATTTCCAAATGTATAAAGCCATATCGGCTCTCCGCTTACATTTAATTTATATAAAAATCCATTAGCAAATGGTTTTTCGAAAGTTGGTGGAGGCGGCATTGACTGAAGATTGCTGTCAAGCGTATCTGAATAAAGTCCGGCAAAATAAGAATTGTTTTCACTGTCAATAGCAATTGAAGTACCCTGGGCTTTATAGTTTGTGAACGTATTTTTCAGGAAAATATTTTTTCCGTCAGTATCTGATTTCATAAAATAACTATCGTATTCAACAGTTGTATCAGCGGAAATTTTTAAGGCGCCTGCAGTGAGGGAACCACGAAGTATACCTGAAGTATAAATAAATCCATTATCATCAGTCATTACTGCTAGTCCATAGGAATGTTTTGAGTGTAGTTGCTTTACCCATACAAACTCGCCGTCGGTTGTTAATTTCAGAAGATATCCTTCAACTGTATTGGGATATGTTGGTTGAATGAAGAAGCTGTCAATGCCCGGATTGAAATCGGTTTTGCGGTGTATTGCCCCTGTAAGAAGTATATCTCTGGTCGGCGTAATCTTTATGTCTGAACAAAATGTGATGCTTTCTGAAGGCATATGTTTGACCCATAAGATTGACCCCTGAGGATTTAGCTTAAGTACAAATAAATTTAATATAGGTCTTTTTTGATTTTCATCAAATTCAATTGCTGCAGGTTTATTGAAATCTATATTGTTTAAAAACGAACCTGCTGCATATACATTACCACTGTTATCAATATCAATCACGCAATTGTCGTCTAACGCAGAACCAAAATGTTTTGCCCAGAGGATTGAGCCTTTTGAATTTAATTTTAGCAGCAATGCGTCTTCTTGTCCGACGGAACGGTACTCCTTAAGTTCATTATTTATCTCGAGCCATATGTTTTCATTAAACACCAAAGAACAATATACATTTCCTTTGCTGTCGGTTTTAATTTTTCTGCAGGCTATGTAGTTATAGCATATTGACCGGTCAATTTTTTTTGACCAGGCAACTGTTCCTGAAGGGGTATACTTTACGATGAAGATTGCTGCTGAATCCGCTGTTTTAATTGTGTGCGTGGGTGAAAGAGCAATGTTTCCTACGAAAAAACCGGACAAGTAAATGTTACCTTTGTTATCGATACAACTGGCAGAAGATTCAATAATTGAATTGGGCCCGCCTAATATCCTGATCCATTCACAGGAGGGATGCTGTGCATGGGATACAAATGAAGAAGCTAATAAAATGACAATAAGTAAAATTCTGCTCATGGTTATATATCTGTTAAAGTAAATCAGTAAAAGATATTAAAAAGAGAAGGCTGATGTTATGCACCAGCCTTCTTGTTATAGGTTTCGTAGATCTTACCAATCAGATTTATTGGCAGGGTCATTTTGAAATTCAGTAACGACACGCTTCAAATCATTGGTTAATGTCACCATGTTTGAGTTCGTTTTATTTTTGATGAACACCCATGATTTGCTGGTCATTTTTGTCGCACCACATTCCGGTGATACATTTTCCAGTTTACCACCTGAAGCTTTTGATTTCGCATCGCCTACGTGAAAGAAATCCGTTGCGATATAACGATACTTACCATCTTTAATAAAGACGGAAAGTGTAAATGTTACCGGGCTTTTTTCATTTGCGCTTCCATTGACATTCGGATATTCAACTGTTGTAGATGCATTGTATACCAATTTATCAGCAGTTTCTTCTTTAAGCGTAAAACCTTGTTTGGTTGCCCACTCTTTTACAACTTTAGTAAGATCTGCAGGTTTAACACCAGCAGCATCTACAACTTCAAGGTACGTGATTTTACCTGTGCCTGCATCAACAGGAAGGTTTTGAGCAAACAATGAACAGGTAATTCCGAAAAATACTGAAATGCTTAATAAGAGATGTCTCATAGAATAGTTCTTAGGTTTATACATACAATTGAATAATTTAACTTATTCAAGGTATAATATACTTTATCGAAGTAAAAAAGTAAAATTTTGACCTGATTTTATTTAGCCAACAAGTAATAAGTTCTATGTTTTGGGTTTTAAGGCTGCTTCCTTCGACCTAAAACATAGAACTTAAACTTCTTTAATTTATTATTTTATCCAGGCTTGTAACAACGGCTGCCAGGCGGATTGCATCCCATACGCGTTCTTCACTTGCCCCCATTTCCCTTACAGAATGTTCGTGCGCGTTCACACACATTTCACACCCGTTCACAGCGCTTACCGCAAGGCTGATGAGTTCGAAAAACTCTTTGCCAAGCACAGGTTTCATCATAATATTCATTTTGATTTTAGCCTGCATGGTATTGTAAGATTCTTTCTGCTGAAAATGTCTGAAGCGGTAGAATACATTATTGCCAGCCAATAAACTCGCACAGGAGATTGCTTCATTTTGCTCTTCCACGGTTGCACCTTTTTCTTCAGCCAGTGTCCGGAAGCCGGCAATGAGCGAATTATTTTTCTGATTCGCAGCGATGGCCAAGGCCAGCAGAGCTGTTTCTTTTTCACTCATCGTTGCTGATGAAAGTACATTGCTCACATTCACTTTAAGATCCCTGGTGTAGCGGGAGTCGGCCTGGTCAAGCAGCTGCAATACTTCAGGCATGCTGTTTTCAATGCGCAACAGACTTACAAGTTCAGTTGTTGTTTCAGATAATTGTACCATGATATCGTTTTGTTATAGCGGAGCATTCATTACAATGCTCCTTTGTGAATAGTTTAAACATGAATTGTTTCCTGGCCTTTTTCCCAGTTGCATGGGCATAGCTCATCGGTCTGCAAGGCATCCAGTACACGAATCACTTCTTTTACATTTCTCCCCACATTCAGGTCATTGACACTTACCCAACGGATGATACCCTGCGGGTCAATGATGAATGTGGCACGTAGAGCAACTTTCTCAACCGGTTCCAAAATCCCTAATTCTTCTGCCAGCGATTTGGATGTATCCGCCAGCATGGGAAATTTCAATCCGCGTAAATCGTCGTGATCTCTTCTCCAGGCAGCATGTACAAACTCTGAATCTGTAGAAGCTCCGATCAATGTTGTATCGCGATCCCTGAATTCTCCATACGCATTATTGAACTCTGCAATCTCCGTCGGACAAACAAACGTGAAGTCTTTCGGCCACCAGAACATCACTGTCCATTGATTGTTATCATTCACCAGATTTTCTGAAGAAATATCTGCGAATTCTTTGCCTTTTTCTAAGGATACAACGGCTGTTTTTTTAAATGCGGGGAATGTACTTCCTACGCTTAAGATTCTATTTTGCATAACTCTGAATGGTTTTGTGTAATTGACTGATACAAATTTGGCTGAACTTGAACTATAATTCAAATTGATTGTTTTTATATTAATATAGATTTTAACTATATTTAAATATGTTAGCAATTACCCTTACCCAACTGGAATACATTATAGCTGTAGATACATACAGACATTTTGTAACCGCCTCTGAAAAATGTTTTGTGACGCAGCCGACGTTGAGCATGCAGATCAAGAAACTGGAAGATGAATTAGGGGTAATCATTTTCGATCGCACGAAACAACCCATTGTGCCGACTGAAATAGGCGCAAAGATCATTGAGCAGGCGCGTGTTACCCTGAGCGCAGGAAAGAAGATTGCCGAACTAATTAAAGAAAACAGTGAAACGGTTTCCGGAGAATTAACCATAGGAATCATTCCTTCTCTTGCACCTTATTTATTGCCTCGGTTTATCGGCTCCTTCACAGAAAAATATCCGCTGGTTAAAGTGAAGATCGTTGAGCTTATGACAGAAGAGATTGTGTCGCAGCTGAAGAAAGATCTGATTGATGTGGGAATCCTGGTAACTCCATTAAGTGAAGCAGGGGTTATAGAGAAACCTTTATTCTATGAAAAAATGGTTTTATATATTCACGCAAACCATCCCCTGGCTAAAAAGAAAGTTTTAAAAACAACAGATATTGCGACACCAGATCTCTGGCTGTTAAGTAAAGGACATTGTTTTCGGTCTCAGGTGTTGAATCTTTGTTCTTATCAACGTTCGGCGCAAAGTGAACTGCCGTTTGAATATGAAAGCGGTTCGTTGGAGACGTTGAAAAAATTTGTTGAAAAAGAAGGCGGTTTTACCTTACTTCCCGAATTGGCAATCGATGATAGCCGTAAACACGCAGATACCAGGATCAAACAATTTGATGTTACACCGCTGCGTGAAGTGAGTTTTGCTTATACCAGAAATTACTCCAAGAAAAGACTGTTGGAATTGCTGGAGACAGAAATTAAAAAATCTGTACCCAAAGCCATGTTAGTCAGAGAAAGAGGAAGTGTGGTTGACTGGCGATAATATTTCCATCGGATCTGAAATACGAACGGGTAAGATGACACTAAAGGTTGGGATACTTCTTAGCCAATGAGTATCCCGTACATTATGCTTATGGTTTTGATGACCCCTTTAAAAATGAGCGTTTGTCAAAATTGGTCAAAAATATTTTAGTCGGTAGCTTGAAGGCAATGCTCCCAGGTTATTTTTTTTCAGTAGGAGTTGCTTCAGCTGTAACAGTTCTACGGGCTTTGATGCGACTAAGCGAAACGTTTGTAATGCCTAAGTAAGATGCAATGTGTCTTTGAGATACACGCATGAAGATGTAAGGACGGTTTTCCAGAAGGCTGTTGAAACGTTGTTCCGGAGTTTCAGAAAGATATGAGTGTAAGTGATTTGAATAATAAATCAAACGGGACATAAGAATGTTTGTCGTAACACTAGCCATTTCAGGCAAGGTTAAGACCATTGCATTCAGCATGTCTTTGGTCAGATAATAAATCGTGCATTGCTCGATTGTTTCAATAAAATAATTGCTGGGCAGGTTCCCAAACATGCTTTCAACAGAAGTGAACAATTCGTTTTCAAAAAAGAATTGCATGGTAATGTCTTTGCCGTCTTTTTCAAAACCCATACGAACACTTCCGCTTTCTATGATATAAATCTTATCTGCAATTTCCCCTTTATTCAGCAAGCGTGTTTTAGGAGACAATTCTATTTTATGCAAATACTTTATATAATCCTTCCAGTTTATTTTTAAATCTGACAAGTAATTTGAGTTCTGTGATACCATATTTTTATCGTTTTAGTATTGTTATAAAAATATTTAGTTAACCAAGATACAAAATTTTAAAGTGATGAAAAAGTCTCTTGTGTTATTATTAATATAATAAATTTATTCAAGTAATTGATTTATCAACCTTGCTTAATTCAATTTGTTGTAATTTATCGGCTCGAATTTAATGTAATATTTCGATATAAAAATATGCCATTTATATTTTTAGATATTCTTATATGTTTGTAAAATTCTTTTTTTTAATGAATTAATACAATTGCTTGATGCTTTAAATTAAGTTTGTAACAATAAATGATATGTAATTTGTAAGTGAAATTTTAACTCATACTTTTGCCCTCGCTAGTTTTATATTATTACATATTTTGAATTTAACTTAATTTTTAAAATCATGAATTACAAAAAACTTTTACATGCAGGGCACAACTATCTCCTAAGGATAAGTTTTGTCATAGCTGCCTTATTGTTTTTTTCGAACGTATCCGAAGCCACCCACTTCAGATATGGAAGTATTTCCTGGCAACATGTTTCAGGGAATACTTATCAGATTACCGTATCACAGGCCTGGAGAAAATCTTTTTTCCCGAATGTTGTTCCCGGAGGAATTGTTCAGACCGGAACTATGACACTGGGAGATGGAACTTCTGTTTCTGTTAACCTGCGTGTCACAACCATTGATCCTGTGGAAGACTGGTTTTACGGGGTTTATATTTTCAATAAAACCTATCCGGCAACACCAGCCATAAAAAATTACGATGTGATCTTTACAGGTTGCTGCAGGATCAGTACGTTGCTGAATGCACACGATCAAACATACAGGAGTTTCACAACGGTTAATGTAGGAACGCAGAACAATAACTCTCCGGTTTCAGCCATGGATCCGATCAAAACTGTTCAGCAAAATACATTTGATTCTTTTCAGGTGCCATTCTTTGATTCAGATGCAGATACATTGACCTATCGTCTGGCAACTGCTGCCGACATGGGTGATGTAAATTTTACCATTCCTGCAGGCGTTACGATCAACCCGGCTACCGGGGTTGTTTCTTTCAATACGAACGGATATCCGCTGGGCGCGCAGTTTGCTTTGGGGGTAATAGCCAGTGACGGACATACATCTGTACTGGTTGACTTCATTGTTTCTATTGTGCAACAGTCGACACCACCAAAGTTTGATTATGCGGTAACTCCTCTGAATACCCAAATGATTCAGGTGGCTCCGGGCCAACCGCTACACTTTAATGTAAAAGCGCTGGATACAGACATTGGCAGTACCGTTACGTTAAGTGCTGTCGGTTTGCCGATCGGTTCTTCGCTTTTACCTAATTTGCCAATGACAGGAAACCCGGTGACAACAGCTTTCTCCTGGACTCCGGCAGCGGCACAACTGGGAACGTATGTTGTAAATTTTACTGCAAAGGATAACCTGAATGTACAAACATCAACTTCGGTTACTATTGTTGTGAGTTTAAAACCTGTATTTGATGTTCCGCCTACACCGGCTTATGGAATTGAACTGGCTACAACTCCAGGCACGGCGTTCCAATTTGCCGTGCAGGCATCTGACCTGGATCATGCAGATACAGTACGCATCACAAATGTGTTGAACAAACCTGCAACAGCTACATTAACACCGTTGCCATCTATTGCGGCAAATCCTACAACAGCAAATTTCTCCTGGACACCTGTTGTGTCGGATTGGGGAGAAAGAGAAATTCAGTTTGAAGCAACAGATACATACAATGAAAAAGCATATCATAAAATAGGCCTGATTGTAAACACACCCCCGGTATTTACTTCAACACCTGTTACGAGTGTCGTGGTAAATCATCCGTATAGCTATACCATTACCGGACTTGATCCGGATCTTCCTTATGGAGATTCATTGGAAGTAATCAGTTCTTCAACTCCTTCCTGGCTTACATTTACAGATAACGGAGACGGTACCGGAACACTTACCGGAACACCGGGTCTTGCAGATATAGGTACACATACTGTTACCTTATACCTGGAAGATATCTATCACCATGCGGTTACAAACGGAGTGCCTTCTCAGGTATTCACAATCACCGTTGTTCCATGTACGATTGTAAAGGATTCTTCTTTTGTTAAGAATGTAAACTGTTATGGTTTGGCAAACGGTTCTGCGCAAGTAACATTCAAAGGAGGCTTTGGCCCGTTTACATATGCATGGTCAAATGGTTCTACCGACTCAATCTTAACGAACGTAGCAGCAGGCCTTTACTCAGTTTTGATAACGGATGCATACCATTGTTCCATCTCAGATTCTGTATATATAGCACAGCCGGCTGATTTTATTGCAGACAGTGTTTCTGTTTCAGATTATAACGGTTATGGCGTATCGTGCTACGGTTCTTCAAACGGATCCGCTACTGTATATGCCCATGGCGGTGTAGCGCCTTACCGCACGCTATGGTCAACGGGTGATTCAACAGCTACCGTTAGCGGTTTGACTGCCGGTGACCTGGCTGTATTTGTAACCGATGCACATGGCTGCAGAGATTCAGTTTTTGTAATGCTTAATGAACCAACATTACTTTCTACGGATAGCATTCTTGTTTCAAACGTATCCTGCAACGGTTTTGCCAACGGTTCTGCAACGATACATATCCATGGTGGTGTTCCGGCATACAGAACGCTATGGTCAACAGGCGATACAACAACTACCGTTAGCGGCTTACCTGCCGGTACGTACGTTGCATTCATAACGGATAGAAATGGTTGTACGGATTCCGTTGCGGTAACGATTACACAACCGTCTGTGCTTTCTGCCGATAGTGTTCTTATTTCAAATGTATCCTGCCATGGTTCTTCAAACGGTTCTGCAACGATACATATCCATGGTGGTGTTCCGGCATATAGAACGCTATGGTCAACAGGTGATACAACAACTACCGTTAGCGGCTTACCTGCCGGTACGTACGTTGCATTCATAACGGATAGAAATGGTTGTACGGATTCCGTTGCGGTAACGATTACACAGCCGGCTGAACTGGTTTCAACAATCGGCGGATTGAGTAACTATTCGGGCTTTAATGTTTCCTGCCATGGTGGCAACAATGGTTTCGCAAAAGCAACTGTAACCGGCGGCACAGCTCCGTATACATACCATTGGTCTAATGGAAGTAATATTGCCCAGGCAAACAATCTTTCTGCAGCAACTTATTTTGTTATAGCAACAGATGTAAATGGTTGTATAGATTCTGCCTTTGTAAGCTTAACAGAACCTGCTGCATTTACAGCAACCATTACGAGTCCGAAAGTTCTGGGAGCATATAATACAAGCTGTTCAACAGATGGTGATGGTTCATGCACAGTTGTGCCTGTTGGCGGCACTGCCCCTTTCAAAATCTTATGGAATACTTCTGCCACTACTGCAACAATTACAAATCTTATTGCTGATACATATTCAGTTGTTCTTACCGATAAAAATGGCTGTATAGCAAATAAATCCATTACACTAAGCAGACCGGAAAATTGCAATTGCGTAACAACTCCGCCAGTACCTGCCGTATCCTGCTCAACCTGTACGAAAGTATTGGATGGCCAGTCAAACTCTGTGATCAATACAGGAGACAATGCATGTATCGTAAACGCATTCGCAGGTAGTGTAAGCATGAATGGTGGTAACTTAATTATCTGCGGAAATGCTGTATTACAATGGTTGACGATCCCAAACAATAGTAAAGTAACAGTGCTTGGTACGTTAACCGTTAGCGGTATCAACTTTAACGGAACGAATGCTATCCTTGAAAACTTTGGTACGATAACCGTGAATTCAAACCTGAATGCAGCCGGGAAAATCACAAATAACAAAACGTTGATCGTTAAACAAGGTGTTAACCTGAATGCCGGAAGTTCTCTTGTGAACAATGGGGTATTCACGATTGCAGCAGACCTGGCAAACAATGGTTCTTTTGTGAATAATGGCTCGCTGGGTGTTGGGAATACAGTGTACAACAATGCAAGCTCTTCGATGTTGAACAATTGCACAACAAAAGCACGTTCGTACTTTGTAAACAGCAATGTTGTATTTGCGAATAACGGTACACTGGATGTTACAAACGACATCCGCTTTAATTCAGCGATTGGTACGGTTGCCGGAGGTTCGATACTACGCTCACATGATGTATATCTCAATTCGACTACGTTGACAGGTTCTACAGCATCCTGTGCATTGATCAGCTCTGCTTCATATACACAAATCAATCAGACAACACTTTCGGGAAAAATTTCACTATGTGACGCAAACGGATATGAAGTAAAAAATAGCTTATCATTGTTATCCGGAGCAAATTCAAGCTGTACTACCTGTGCATATACTGGTTCTGCAAATCCTTCATTGCGTGATGCTGCTGATATAGATAACTCAAGCGTACAAACTGTAAGTGGTTTAAGCGTATATCCAAACCCGGTATCAAAAGGTATGACCATAACGCTTGAAAATGCATTTGACGTAGCAGCAGTTTCCATTATTGATAATACAGGAAGAGAACTGCTATCGGCTGTAACAAGCGAGATTAACATTACAAACTTAAGTACAGGAATTTATATTGTTAAAGTACAGGACGTGTTAGGCAATACAACACTGACAAAACTTGTAGTTGAATAATAGTCAATTTTTGTACAGAACACCAAATAGGGGACGCAACCAGCTGCGTCCCCTAATAATATTTAAACGGTTGCAGGATGCACATGCATTCTGTTTTATAACATACAAAAAACGGTTTGATTATGAAGAAAAATTTACAAAAGCTATTGGTATCAGGAGCAGTACTGCTGCTGGTATTTATTTGCACAGATCTTTCAGCAAAAGTATTTACCATTGCAGATGGTGATGTGGCTGCATTAAAAGCAGCGATCACGGAAGCCAATTCAAACGGGCAACCCGACACCATTCATCTTGCGCCCTACGGTACGTATACGCTTACCACGGTTGAGGATAATTTTACAGGCGACATGGGATTACCAATGATTACTGATGATGGCGCTGTAACAAATTTTTTACAGATATTCGGTAATGGCTCAACTTTGACCAGAGATCTGTCAGCGCCAAAATTCAGGCTGATGTATTCTTTGTATGGAGAGTTGTATATCAACGATCTTCACTTTACAAACGGAGAACTTAGCTCAGGAAGCAATTCAGGGGGCGCATTGGCGGTAAACGGCGGACATTGCCATATTTCAAACTGCACGTTTTCAAATAATAAAACATCTTTTTCCGGCGGGGCCATTCATATTTCTGTACCAGCAATAACAATCATAAGTAACTCAACTTTTTATGGCAACACAGCTCCATTTGGTTCTGCGATCTACAAATTCGGTGATGCTGAAGCATACATCAACAGTTGTACGATCTCTGGCAATACTGCTACAGGCCCAACAAGCGGTGGTACCGTTGACAATTCAAGTACGACAAAGTACATTTATTTCGCGAATTCAATTGTTACCAATAATACGATTACAGCTGCTGGCGGCGCAGAGGTAAACGGAGGAATTGTTGGGCAGGGCGGCAATATAATAGGTTCTGCAAATGCATCGCTGGTGAGTGTCGGCAATCCAAATAGTTCTGGTGATTATGTAGGAACCGTCGCAGCTCCGTATGATGCCAAAGTAAACACGTTGGCCGATAATGGTGGCTTTACAAAAACAGTTTCATTACAAGCAGGGAGCATGGCCATCAACAAAGGCGATGTAGCGAATCTGATTACCCTGGATCAGCGTGGTTATGCACGCGTTGGCGTAACGGATGCCGGAGCATTTGAATATGGAGCGACATCCGCTTCGCCGGTCATTGCAACAACTGGCCTGAATAAAACAATGGGTCCGATCGGTACGGTATTGACTATTTCGGGTGCAAATATGAGCGGTATTACACAGATAAAATTTTCCGGTTCAGCGGCTGTAACTTCAGGCTTTACAAACAACACGGCTACATCTGTTACAGTTACAGTTCCAGCAGGTACAACAACAGGTAAAGTAACGGTAACAACAGCGGCCGGTACTTCGGCAGCAAGTCTGCAGACATTTACAATCGGCATCCCTAAACCTGTTATTGCAAGCACAGGTTTGAGTGTAACCAGCGGCCCAATCGGAACTGTATTGACAATTACCGGAACAGACTTTGATAATATCACGCAGATCAAATTTCAGGGAGCTACAGCTGTTACAACGGGTTTCACCAATAATACATCAACATCTGTGACAGTAACAGTACCTGCAGGAACAACTTCAGGTAAGATCACTGTAACCACTACAGGCGGAACATCTGCGCTTAGTACACAATCATTCACGGTAACAGCTCCGCTTCCTGTCATCGCATCGTCGGGATTGAGCGTTGACCACGGCACCATCGGCAGCTCGCTAACCATCAGCGGAACAAACTTTAGCGGCATAACAAAAGTGAGCTTCCAGAATGCAGATGTGACTTCGGGTTTCACCAATAATACATCAACGTCTGTAACTGTAACAGTGCCTACAGACGCTACGACCGGACAGATTACGGTAACCACTGCTGCCGGAACATCGGCGCTGAGCACACAGACGTTTACCATTGACAATCCAATGGCTTTAAAAGATGCATTGCTGACAGACATGCAGATTTACCCGAACCCGGTTGAGGAAACCTGTTTCATTCAACTGAATAAAAACATGGATCTTACTACCGCTACGATTTATTCAGCAACCGGTGAAGAAGTCAAACAGGTAGAATTAAATACATTAAAAACAGAAATCGATACCCGGGATCTTTCAGCAGGCATTTTTATTCTGACAGTAAAAAATACAGCAGGGGAATCTGCAAGTTACAGACTGGTCAGGAACTAATATTATTTAAGCTATGGAATAAAAAGGTCCTTCTGAAGTTATCGGAAGGACCTTTTATGTATAATGAAAGTGTGTTTTGTATTATGCTGCTTCCAGACTGTATTTTTTCAATACCTGGTAGTGTGATTGAAGTGCTGTAAAGAAAGTGTCGTTATATAAGTAAGGTACACCCATGGATTCAGCCGTTTCTTTAACAATTTTTGAAATCGCCGGATAGTGAATATGACAAACCTTAGGGAACAAATGGTGTTCAACCTGGAAATTCAATCCACCACAAATAAAGCTGGTAAGGAATGAGTTCATACCGAAGTTCGCAGTCGTACACATTTGATGCACAGCCCACGCTTCTTCAATGTTTCCGGCTTCGTTTGTAGCAGGGAAAGAAGTTTCTTCAACTACGTGTGCTAATTGGAACACAAGACCCAGTGTGAAGCCCATTGCAAAGTGCATGGCAATGAAACCGATCAGGAATTGCCACCAAGTAATATCCAGAACGATAAATGGTATTACAATGAAAATTGCATAGTTGATTGCCTTATATACGAACAATTCTACATAATCTCTTGTCGTGTAATGATTCGTTACATGCTGGCCGATCTTATCCTGGAACATCTTCATGTAATCTTTGCGGAATACCCAGGAAAGGCTGGCAAAGCCATACAGGAAGAAAGCGTATAAATGCTGGAAACGCTGAACCTTGCTTTTTTTATCTCCCGCAGTTAAACGGATCAGGCCCGGAGCGACAATCAGGTCTTCATCATGCTCTTCGATATTGGTGAAGGTATGGTGAACAATGTTGTGGCTTACCACCCATACTGAAATGTTCGCGCCAAGAATATTGAATGTATAAGCGAGCAGGTTGTTTACCCATTCTTTTGAAGAGTAAGAACCGTGCATGGCATCATGTGAAATGTTAAACGCAGATGCTGCCTTGAAAACGCCCATGAGCATGGCCAATAGAAGCATGCCCCAGATTGAAAAACTTTGGGATAAAATTAACCCATAGAATACCCAAACACCACCAAAGAAAAAGATGCTTTTAAAAATCATCAAAGCATTCGCATTTTTTGAAATGTTGTTTTCTTTAAAGTATTGATCAACATTTCGTTTCACTGTTACAAAGAACTGAGAATTTTTGGTGTCAATAAATTTTAAACGTGTTGTTGCAGACATTTTTTAGGGAACAATAAGTTGAATGTACTCGATATCTATAAGTAAGTATAGATTTTCATAAATTTACGACAAATCAACGAGTCATTCGGTCTTATGTAAGAATAAATATCGGGAAAATGATAAATAATACCCCTAAAAGTGTATTAAATGACATTTATCAGGTTTTTAGAGAATAAATTCTCGTTCTTACAGGAGAAAATTTCGTTGACAGTTGTTTTGTAATTCTTAATACGTAACGATGGAAAGAAAGATATTATTCGTATTGGCCTCTAATACTTTTAGAGATTGTGAATACCTGGTGCCAAGGGCCTTTTTTGAGCAGGCAGGCTTTGAAGTATGTACGGCATCGACCAAAAAAATATCTACGGGGAGGTTTGGTTATCAGGTTCCCAACACCTATTTAATAGAAGAAGTTAAACAACAGGAATTCGAAGGCATTTATTTTGTTGGCGGTGGCGGTTCTGCGGAATATGCTGATAATAAAGCTGCACAAACGCTTTTCAAAGCATTTTTAACGAATAATAAACCAATCGCAGCTATTTGTGCGGCTCCCAGGAATTTCCTGAAATGGGGTTTGCTGGAAAATAAAAAAGCAACGGGTTTTGATGCCGACGGTGTATTTTCTGAGTTAGCTCTGCAATACGGAGCAACTGCCATGCCCGGGGAGAAAGTGGTAACCGATGGTTTGATCCTGACTGCAAATGGTCCGGAAGCTTCGGAAGAAAGTGCATTGAAATACATGGAATTATTAAACCGGACAAATACAAATAAATAGATATATGTCGATTATTATTCATGTTCCCGATCATATACTCTATGAAGACAAATCTATTCTGGTAATGAATAAACCGGCGAGCCTGATGGTAGAGCCAGACCGGAACGGACACCCGAATTTGCTGCAGCAGGTGCAGAAGTATATCCGTAAATCCACGCATCCGAATAATGAGGTGTACGCGCAGCATATACATAGACTCGACAGGCCGGTGAGCGGCATTGTTCTGTTTGCAAAAAAGAAATCCATGTTGCGTGATCTGAGTGAGCAGTTTGCCCAGCGCACCGTTAAAAAATTTTACCAGGCGCTCACACCAGTGAATACGAAACCTTCGGCGGGGAAATTAATACACTGGCATTTTAAAGATTCAAAAAATAAAAAAGCTATTCTTCACCTGAGTGAGAAACCTGATTTTGATCCTGTTTCTTTAGCCTATACAAACACTGTATATAAAGAAAAATATTCATTGTGGAACATAGAATTGCATACCGGAAAATACCATCAGATCCGTGCACAATTAGCTGCGGCGGGTTTTCCTATATTGGGAGATATATTATATGGTTCAACGGTTGAATATGCGCCGAACTGTATTGCGCTGCATGCAGGCAGGCTTGAGTTCACACATCCGCTTACCAAAGAACATATGTGTGTGGAGGCAACTCCGCAATGGCTGGTATAGCAGCCGTAATCATAGGAATGAATATTTTGAAAGGCCAATCGAAAGTTCTTTCAGCAACTCATCCCAATCACAGTTCATTAAAAAATCGTATTCATTTTTTCGCTGCAGGTACGAACCCTGCCTGTCTGCCAGCGCCGGGTGACACATCCATTCAATGGTTTGATAGGAAGAAGTATTCAATCGTTTTAACAATTCCGGAACTTGTGTATTGAAGTTGAAATGTTTGTTTGTAAAATCTGTGATGAGCACATCCGGACTGGAAAACTTCCGTAGATTATTTTTAGTGCCTGCACAAAATCCGGCTACAATAATTCTTCTTGTATCATAAATCGAATAAGGCATGCAGTTACGGATCTTTTTAATACCAACCTCATGTAAAGCCTGGGTAATCATGCTGCTCAGAAAGGGGTACTGATGCAGGTGCTGATGACTGTCAGCATGACTCACCTCAATACCGGCATCTTTCAATAAGGTATACTGAGCGTTGATTTCATTATATACATCTTTATAAGTTACTTTTCCTGTAAGCGCTTTTATAAATAACTCCTTCGAAGAAAAAAAAGCACCTGACTCATGCTGGATAGAAGAGGAAGACGTTTTTAAAACAGGCATGCCTGCATTTAAACAAACATGCAGACCAGTAGAAACAGACGATTGGTATGGTTGAATGTTCTGTAACTCCGCCGCTGTACAATGATTTGCCAGTATGCTTACATTCTGAATTTTACCGCTTGTTACAAGATTCAGAATGCCGGCAGTTGCATCTTTGTCCCAGCCATAATCATCGGCATTAAGAATTAGTTTCTTTTGCATGTTTTGTTTGAGAAATAATCGACCGGATGGAATATGGCGACATACGTTTTTGTCCGAAGTAATTATATACACCAACTTCCGCCAGTATCCCGATACTGATGAACAGCATACCCATAATGATCAGTATGGCACAGGAGAAATATTCAACAATGAAATCTTCTTTTACATTGGTTTGAAAAAAGAAACTGCCAATAGCAAAGCCGGCCAGTCCGGTCAGTCCGAAGAAGAGCATACCAGCACCAATACTGCCGAACAAACGGAAAGGTTTTTTCAGATAAGAAACAAAGAATTTCAGGAAGATCAGATCCAGTAATACTTTCCAGACTTTATTCATCTTGTAATTGCTTGTGCCATATAAACGCGGATGAATGGTTATAGGTATTTCAGTATATTTAATTCCCTTTCGCGCAACAATGGCTCCTAAAAAACGGTGGCTGTCGCCCAGCAGATTTGAATGTTTCAGCAGATACGAGCGGTATGCTTTGAACGTAGCGCCGAAATAACTCATCTCAACCTGTGCAAGCCTGCTGATGAGCTTATGTGCCAGAGCAGAGAGTTTACTTTTCAACCAGCTGTCGGGCCTGCTTTCTTTTGCACCGCCAACAAGATCATAACCGGCTTCAATTTTTTCCATGAAGCGGATGATGTCTGCCGGATCATGCTGCAGATCACCGTCCATGGCAATGATCACATCACCCTTCGCCAATTCGAAGCCTGCGCGCAGTGCAATCGTTTGTCCGTAGTTACCAGCCAGGTCAATGCCTTTCAATTCTGAAAAGATCAGGCACATATCAGCAATCATTTTAGCAGAATTATCCATGCTGCCATCGTTTACTAGAATAATTTCAAACTTATAGGGAAGTGAATCAAGCACCTGATGCAGGCGGCTGCAGAGCTCTGCTATATTACTTTCTTCGTTATAGATGGGAACAACAACAGAAATTTTCCTGATGGAAGTATTATGATTGTGCATAACAGGTTTTATTAATGGGTTTGAATATGAAGTAAATGCCTAATGAAGAAATCAGTAATGTGATTATATAAAACAGTAAACCTATACAAACGGCTTTATCTGTTTGTATCATGAAATAATTTGCTGCAATCATGAATGTATATTCCCGCGCGCCTAGTCCCCCTATTGTTAGAGGGATTACAGCAACGATGGAAGAGATCAGGAAAATTAAAATATAGATCCACACATGTTGTTCTATGGACAGGGATCGTATGATGCAGTATGCGCATAGTGATTGGAAGAGTTGCACTGTCCAGGAAAGCATTTCGGTTTTAATAGAAAATATTTTTACCGGAACCAATTTTGAAAGCGTGGCATAATACATCACATTAAGCAGCATCAGTGCCAGCGACAAAACGATGAAATAATTCCCGAACAAAAACAGAATCAGCAGTATGCCGGCAATGTTGCTTAGAGCAATAAGTCCGCTGATTCGGTCGAATAAAATCAGCAACGTTACTTTTTGAGTTTTGTAGCCAAAGTCACGTTCAATCTTAATTACTTTGTATGCATCACCACCAACGCCGCTGGGAAGCATGAAGTTGTAAAGCATACCCAACAGATATAATTTAAAATTGTATCCGCGGGGAATTTTAATACCTGCGTTTGAAAAAATATCGTGGAAACGTGCAGCGGAAATATATTTAGAGCAGGTAAACAGCATCAGTGCAATTGCAAGCCATAAGGCATTTGCCTGACTTAGTACGGCAATCAGATCATGCATAGGAATATGCATGAATACAAAACCCAGTGCAATACCAGTAATGATCAGCTTAAGCAACAGCTTTACATATGGTTGATTATACCGGTTCATTTTTTTACCAGGTAAAGTGTTTGGTTGTTGTAGGAAACAGGAAACTGATAAAAAACAGATGTAAGATGAAGCGAGTCCATCTGTTTTTTTCTTGCGATATAATAATTGCCGGCAACAGGGGCGATGTGTTCGCTATAAATAATCTCGCCTTTACGTGATGTGATGTAATAAAGGATATCGTCGTTTACCGGTGCTTTGTACAAAAGGAAAAGCTTTTCTCCTTTGGTGAGTTCAGCAATGTTGTAACCGATTTTTTTATTCGCGCTCTCAGGAGCTTCTTTTTTTCGTAATGGAAGTATAAATAAATTGAAGTCCATGCGTATGGTCAGCAGTAGTAAAAGAAGCATGACCATGTTGGTAATATTTTCCTTAAAGAGACAAACGAGTAAAATTATAATTGCAACAATGGATGCTGAAGCGATAAAAACTCTGTCTGGAATAAAATTAAAACGTTGTAAAAAGGGAAGTATGCCAATGGCAATAATTGCAGCAACAGCAATAAGTATTAACAAATAGCTGATATAGGATTCTGTTTTTTGCGATCTGAATTTTTCATATGCATAAAAAAGAACCGTGAAGAACATGGGCAGGAACATAAACAGATAACGCGGGCGGGTTTCTGCCGACAACCAGTAAAGCCAAAGGTTACAACCAAAGATGAGTAGAGAAACAAATACAAAATCATTTTCACGGATGACATCCTTGAATTTTTTATTGAAGCAAAAAATAATCAGTAAACTATAAGGCAGGAAATCGATTATAAAATTAAACGGAAATTGTATAATGTGTGCAAGCGTATCGGTAATACTTGTTGATACCGGTGTGCGTTGTGTCGATTGACTGATGAGTGCGCGCAATACTTTTTCAGTGGAAGCATATGTTCCGTATTCATAATAATAGATTGCTACGCAAAGTATAAAAATGGAAATGCCTGCTATGTGCGACCAACTGAAAAGTTTATGGAAAGTTTTTCTGTAAATGAAAACTCCGGTAAGTGTAAATGCCTGAAATGTGCATGCCGGCAGGCCTTTCAGGAAAAAGGCCAGTGTGCATAGCAGATAAGAGCAAATGAAAAGCTGTATGTATTTAGAGGTTTTTGAAAAAATAAGAATGATATAAAAATTTGCAACTATAATAAGCGCGAAAACGGGATCTATATATCCCATCATTGAATCGTAAAATATAATTCTACCGCAGGTTAAAAATGCAATGCTGCTCCACAAAGCTATTTGTTTAGACACATATTTTGAACAAAAAACATAATGAAGAATTGATATCAGGAAGAAACTTATCAGCGGAAGGGTACGTAAAACACCCTCAGAGAAATCTGTGTTTAAAATGAGGCATGCGATAAGCCAATTAAACAAAGGAGGTTTATTTAAATACGCATCGCCGCCTAAGGTTGGGAAAATATAGTTGTCGCTTAAAACCATTTCCAGGGAAACCAACGCACGTGTAGGCTCATCTGCTAATAAGGGCATGAGGCCCAGATTAATAGAATATACTATAGCAATACCAAGAAGAGCCGTTGAAAAATAGACATCTTCTTTTTTGAATTGAATGATCATTTGTTAAATGTATTCAATCGAGGTTAGCTCAACGTTAAAGAAATGTTAAATGGAAATGAAGCTATTGTTAGTGAATTGTTAGCAAGGCATAAAATTGATTGTTTTTAAACCCTGTTTTATTTATTTTATTACTAGCTGCTTATAAAGGGGTATTGTTTGGATTTTTAATCAGATAAAAAATAATGAGTTCAGGTAATAATAATATTGAAGAATTTTTTTTAAAGATAATTTTAAAGACATCTTTTGTTGGAGTTGTATTGGTTACGCTCGCAGATTTTATTTTCAAATCTGAAAAGGTGACCGATAATGCATCTCACATTGTTGATATATCTATTTTAATTTGTTTTGGTGGTGCGATTGTTCTGGACCGCATGAAGAAACACAAGGCATCTATTATTGCTGCTACTTTTTTTCCGCTCTTGTCGTTATTTTATTCTACTATTTTTATTCCCCATTCGCATTCTGCCTTGATTGCCATTTTTGCGATCGGTTTTATTATATCCATATTGCTTGATGGACTCAGCAAAAATTTCATGCATGGCTATATTGCTGCCGGTATGGCGGTGGTTTTATTGTTCCAATTGAAAAACCCAATGTTTTATGGAAAGCATGACAACAATGAAGTGATTACTTCTTTTATTATATATGCGATCGTTTATTTTGTTATAACCTATTCCGCCAGTGCATTAAAGGAAAAGTATAACAGTATTAACCAGGAGCTGCTGGTAAAAAATCATGAACTGATAGAGAAAGGCAAAGCCATTGAAAAACAAAACAAAGAATTGATCGCAAGCGAGAACCAGATGAATGAAATCAATGCACACCTGGAGCAGATTGTTGAAGAGCGGACAAACAATGTAAAAAGTAAAAATGCTTACCTGGTAAAATATGCATTTGCCAATGCGCATCACGTACGCGGACCGCTGGCAAGAATCCTGGGTTTGCTGCAACTGGCTAAAATGGAAGAACAGACAGATTATCCATTTATTCTGGATAAGATTGCACAACAGGCAGCAGAAATTGATGAAGTATTAAAAAATATTAATAAAGAATTAGAAGAAGGGCAGGATATCTTCTTCTAATTCTCAATATTGGTACGAAACCTTATAGGTTTTGTAAACGAAATCACGAATGTTCATTAATCAGCAGTTGTATCGTTTACAAACAACCTCACCGGTAGAAAACCTATAAGGTTTATTTAAACTCTCCAACCTTTACTGAATCAATACAAAGGCGCCCCAGTAATAAGGGTCTTTATAAAGCAGTTTCAATTCTGATTGTGCAGCCTTGAAAGCTTTTTCTTTGTTATTTAACAACAGGTAGTTTTTGTAAAAACTGCTCATTAATTTCTGTGTTGCTTCATCATTCACTTTCCATAAACTCATAATCAGTGCGTCGGCACCGGCTACAAGAAACGCGCGCTGCAGTCCGTAAACACCTTCACCGTTTTTAACATCGCCCAAACCTGTTTCGCAGGCACTCATCACAACGATTTCTGTTTTATCCAGATTCAGGTTCATGACTTCATAAGCCGTTAATACACCATACTCTGCCTTGCCATCTACTGCTGCTTCTGCATTGGCCAGCAGCAGTCCGGAGCGCAGCATGGGATTCAAGGCTGAATGCTCGGATCCGACACCCATGGTTTTATCTTCTTCGGCCTGGGCTTCTTTAATAAAGAATCCATGTGTGGCAATATGCAGGATCTTCGGATTGCTGACTTTACGGATGTTCTGTTCAGTTGCTTCGGCTTGCACATAAGTTGTAACTTTATAGCCTTTCGCCACAAGCTGAATCTTGATGGATTCGATCTCCACCTTCGTTGCCGGCAATGGAGCAATGGTGCCTTCCATACCAAAGGTGGGATTGCCAACCACTACTGCAGTCAAAGATGTTGAAGGAGCGGCCGCTGCTTTTAATTTTATAATATCTTTCGAATTGGAAACAAGCTGGATATTTTTCTTATCCAATAAATAACTGCCATCAGGCAGGCGGAACGTAGAAATGTTCAGCTGGCTGTACACACCATCCTGTGAAACAAAAATGTTTTTCTTTGTTCCGGTTTTTTTATCAATTTCTTCCCAGTATTGTTTATATGATTGCTCATCCGCAACCTTGCTTTTGATGCAGTTGGTATAGTAAGCGCGGTAGCGCTTTTCAAGCAGGTTGCCATCTTTCAACAAAATCAGCTCAGGCATACTCATTTCTTTGGTTAAAACCAATGCTGCATAACGGACGGTGTCTGTTTTTACTTTATTGAATTTAATAAGCTGTATAATTTCTACGGCGGCATCTTCCGTTGAAAGTGCCAGCTGCACATCTTTCCAGTTTACTGCTGTATTTGTATAGCCAGACTTAAAGGCATTGGAACTGGCCGATAGATTTTTTTCTTTCGCATTGGTTGCACGCTCGATGGAGTCCAGATTGATTTTTTGGTCAGCCAGTTCAGCCTTGGACATGGAATACAAACGGGAAAGATTTTCTTTTGCATCCAGCCAGGATTGATATTCTTTGATGAGAGCAGGATCTCCGCTTGAAAGGATCTGCTGTCGGGTTTTGTTGCTGGCATTTAATAACAGCGCCTTGGTAGCCAGCTGGTAAGTATATAATTGTCCGCTGAGCGCTGGTATGCTGCTGTAGGCGTCTGTCACAAAAGATGTATAATGTTCAAAATGAGGATGGATCTTATCCCAGAAGCGGGCTTTTTCAGCATCACTTAAGGCTGCAAAATATTCGTTGATCAGAATCATGTCCTGGTCCAGTACTACCTTGAAACCGGCTGCAGCCTCCGGATATTTTTTTGCCTGCCAGTCGAGCAGCGCTATAGACTCTTTTGTTTGCAGCACATCCGGGTGGTTTTCTCCCAAAGCAGCGATGCGGATGGCAAGCGCTTTATTTAGGTTTGTATACGCCGGTGTTTGCTGGTCCTGTGTTCTGTAATAGGTGCCCAGGTTTTGCAGCACACCTGCATAAGAAGGATGGTTGGCACCGAATTTTTTCAGATAGATATCCGCGGCTTTTTTTAGCAGCGCTTCAACTTCAGTAGTCTTTTTCATCTGCATATATAGTTCAGCCTGAAGGTTCAGCAGGTGCGCATAATCCGGGTGATTAGAGCCCAGTTTTTTTTCTTTGATTGCGATGGCTTTTTTATAGATCTCGTCGGCTTTGGTGTATTCACCCATTTCTTCAAAAAGCAATGCCTGGTTGATTAACAGGCGCTGATAGTTTGTAGACTTCTCAGTTAGTACCATTGAAGCAATGCGGATCGCTTCTGCCAGTAGCTGTTCTGCCTGCTGAAAGCGGCCGGTCTCTTCATAGAGCATCGCCTGGTTGTTTAAGGTAATGGCATATGCCGCAGATTGCTTTCCCGGATTGATGCTGTTTAATTGCACCGATTTTTCAAGCATCTTTTCAGCTTCGGTATAGCGGCCCATATCTTTATATAATACCCCCAGATTGTTGATGGAAGCGGCATAAGCAATGCTTGTTTCTCCGCCCTGTGTTTTGCGGATTTCGATGGCAGATTTTTCAAACTCTTCCGACTTGGAATACCGGCCCATGGTGTGGTAGAGCAGACCGAGGTTGGCAATCACTTTGCTGTAGCTGGCTTCGGAGGTCAGCGCATGGGTTTCATAAATAGCTTTCGAACTTAAAAAAGCATTCTCAGCCGTTTGGAATTTGCTGGATGCATACATCATCTCACCCACTTCATCATTCTGTTCGGCCTGCTGCAGGGGAGTAAGGGATGAGCCGTCACTTTGTTTCAGTACATCCGAGAACAGTTTTTGATTGCGCAGCCATTTTTCTTCATTTTCATATAAACCCGCGTTATCACTTAAAGAAATTGCATAATTAAAGCTGGTGGTGTCGTATTCCGCCTTACTCTTATCCAACTGATTAATCAATAGTCCTTTAGCCTCTTTTGCCAGGACTGAAGTATTAATTCCGCCAATTGAACCGGGAATTTTAGGAAGTTGTGCAAATCCCAGTCCGGGGATTACACATAATAAAAGTATAAATCGAAGGCTCATTACTGCTAAATTTAGATTCAATCTAAATTTAGCAGTAATGAGTTGAAAACGTACAAAAATGCCCTTTTTAAGACCAAAAATTTATTGAATTTGGAGGTAACATTACATGATCCTGTTTTTCAAACGATTTTCTATTGCCAGATTATTTTTTTTCGCAAATAATATGTAAATTTAAAGTCGATTTCCGCTTTAAACCTACTAAAACAATTTATTCTGGTACTATTCTAAGAATAATTAGTTGTAAGTTTTAGAAAAACCCCGATTCTGAAGAAAAACCAAAGATTTTGTAAAAAGGCAGGAAGCCAATACAAATACTTGAAGAACAGAATTTCAAAAAAATTTGTTGGGAGTGTTTAGAGAAATAGCAATAGTATCTGTTCTAATAAAAATATAACAATAGTGTAGATGAGAGAGAACAATCAAACCGGCCTTTATGATTCTAGTTTCGAGCATGACTCATGCGGAATTGGTTTCGTAGCCAACCTGAAAGGTAGAAAATCTCATGAAACAGTTGCGAATGCCCTGCATATGCTTGAGCGTATGGAACACCGTGGTGCATGCGGCTGTGAGACTAATACCGGCGATGGTGCTGGTATCCTTCTTCAGGTTCCCCACGAATTTTTCGTGGATGAATGTGTCAAGATTGGCATTAAGTTGCCAGCCTTTGGCGAGTATGGTGTCGGAATGTTATTCTTACCGAAGGATGAGAAGCTGAAGGAAGAGTGCAAGAAGATATTAAGCCGTCAGGTTGAAAAGCTAGGCATGACGGTTTTAGGTTACAGAGCAGTTCCTACGGATGATTCAATGATTGGCGACAGCGCCATTGCTGTTGAACCGGCAGTAGAACAAATCTTTGTAAAGCGTGCAGAGAGCGTGAAAGACGTAGAGACTTTCGAAAGAAAGCTTTATGTATTGCGTAACTATTCTACACGTATTGTTAAAGAAACATTAAATAATGAGGTAGTGAATCAGCGTTTTTATTTCGCTTCATTCTCTTCCAGAACCATTATATATAAAGGTCAGTTGATGACTGCGCAGGTAAAACAATTCTATCTGGATCTGCAAAAGCCTGAAATGGTTTCTGCATTGGCAGTTGTTCACTCACGTTTCTCTACCAACACATTCCCGTCATTTAAGTTAGCGCAGCCGTTCCGTTACATCGCACACAATGGTGAGATCAACACGGTAAAAGGTAACGTGAACTGGATTCGTGCGCAGGAAGCATTATTAACTTCTACTGTATTTACAAAAGAAGAAATTGAGATGCTCTTACCGATCTGCGATCCGGGCAACTCAGATTCAGCGCACTTAGATAACGTAATTGAATTACTTGTATTAAGCGGTCGTTATTTACCACACGTAATGATGATGCTTGTACCTGAAGCATGGGACGGTAACGAGTCTATGTCTGAGGTAAAACATGCCTTCTACGAATACCATGCTGCCATGATGGAACCTTGGGATGGTCCGGCTTCGATCTCATTCACGAACGGTAAAATTGTAGGTGCAACGCTTGACCGTAACGGTCTGCGCCCTTCCCGTTGGTGCTTGCTGGATGACGATACCGTGATCATGGCATCTGAGGTAGGTGTTATTGAAGTAGATCCGGCAAAAGTAGTTACGAAAGGTCGTCTGCAGCCTGGTAAAATGTTCGTTGCTGATTTAGAGCAGGGACGTATTATCAGTGATGAAGAACTTAAAAATGATATTTGTACACGCCAGCCTTACGGCGAATGGTTGAAAAACAAAATCAAGTTAAGCGAGCAGCCTGAACCGCAGGTTATATATACACAACCGGACGCTGCAGCCTTGTTGAAAAAGCAACAGGTGTTTGGTTATACATCTGAAGATTTGCGTTTGATCCTGGGTGAAATTGCTACAACTGCCTACGAGCCGCTTGGTTCAATGGGTATAGATACACCGCTTGCAATTTTATCCGATCAGGCAATGCACCTGTCTGCGTACTTCAAGCAATTGTTTGCACAAGTAACTAACCCGCCGATCGATCCGATCCGTGAGCGTATGGTTATGTCGCTTGTATCGTATGTAGGTGGTTCATTAAACCTGTTGGATGAATCTCCATACCACTGCCGTATGGTTGAATTGCATCAGCCGGTGTTAACCAACAACGATTTAGAAAAACTTCGTCAGATCGATGATAAACATTTCCAGACAAAAGCGTTGGAAATTACTTTCAAAGCAGACGAACAGCCGGGTAGCCTGGAAAAAGCATTGACACGTATCTGCAAGTATGCTTCAGATGCTGTAAATGATGGCTACTCTATTATATTATTAACAGACCGTAAAGTTGACAGCGGACATACGCCAATCCCTTCATTATTGGCTACTGCAGCGGTACACCACCACCTGATCCGTGAAGGTCAGCGCGGTAAAGTCGGTATTGTGGTAGAATGCGGTGATGCATGGGAGGTACACCACTTTGCAACATTGATCGGTTACGGTGCATCTGCCATCAACCCGTACTTAGCGTTCGAAACCATTATTGGTATGAAGCGCAGCGGCGAATTGCAGACAGAATTGACAGAAGAGAAATTAACATACAACTTTATTAAAGCAATTGATAATGGTTTGTTAAAAGTATTCTCTAAAATGGGTATCTCTACACTTCAGTCATACCAGGGTGCGCAGATTTTCGAAGCATTGGGTATTAGCTCTGAAGTAATTGATAAATACTTTACGAATACCGTTTCAAGAATCGGCGGTCTGTCATTAGACGGCATCGCGAAAGAAGCGTTGATCAAGCATCAGCAGGCATATCCGAAAGTGCCGGTACCTCGTCCGAAACTGGAAGTGGGCGGTATCTATCAGTGGAAGCGCCGTGGTGAATTCCACTTGTTCAATCCGCAAACGATCCACTTATTGCAGCAGGCTTGCCGCAAAGGCGATTATCAGGTGTTCAAGAAATACTCGAACCTGATTGATGACCAGAGCGTGAAAGCGGTTACACTGCGTGGTTTACTGAAATTCAAACAGACACGTGATTCTATATCCATCGATGAGGTAGAACCGGCAGCAAATATCTTCAAACGTTTTGCTACAGGTGCGATGTCATTCGGTTCAATCTCTCATGAAGCGCACTCTACACTTGCGATTGCGATGAACCGCATCGGCGGTAAATCAAACTCCGGTGAAGGTGGTGAAGATGAGATCCGTTTTGAGCGTAAAGCAAACGGAGACTGGGAGCGTTCAGCCATCAAGCAGGTTGCATCAGGTCGTTTCGGTGTTACAAGTTACTACTTAGCCAATGCTGATGAGTTACAAATTAAAATGGCACAAGGCGCGAAGCCGGGTGAAGGCGGTCAGTTACCAGGTCACAAAGTTGATGACTGGATCGGACGTGTACGTCACTCTACGCCGGGTGGAGGTTAGCTTTCTCCTCCTCCGCACCACGATATTTAT
>NZ_JBQCDF010000269.1:0-14821 GCF_051961495.1 Cytophaga sp.
CAGGAGCTACAAACGCAACTTATACAGCCACCAAGAATGGTAGCTATACGATATCCGAAGATAACGGCACATGCAACACTACTTCCTCACTGGTAACATTAACAGTCTTAGCTACTCCAATAGCTAATGCCGGAGATGATGTATTTGCAAACCTGGGAGAATCTGTTACACTGAATGGCAGCGGAGGCGGCATATACAGCTGGTCGCCAGGCAGCTCATTAAACAGCCCTTCCGTTGCCAATCCCCATTTGATTGCCACACAAACCACAACTTATACCCTTACAGTAAGCGATGTAAACAATATGTGCTCCTCTACTGATCAGATGACTGTTTTTGTTGTTGCTCCGATTGTTATACCAAACGTAATTACCGTCAATGGTGATGGAGTTAATGACAACTGGGCAATTTATAATATTGATAAATTCCCGCATGCTGTCATTGATGTATATAACCGCTGGGGAAATATTGTATGGCATACAGAAGGATTTTCAAAAAACTGGGATGGCACCAACTACCGCAACGGACAAGTATTACCTGACGGAACTTATTTCTACATTATCAAACTCAATAACAGTTTGTATAATGAGCCTTATACAGGGTGGGTTGAAATCATTAAATAATAAAAAACAATAAGCCGGATCATACAAAAATAACCATGTATGATCCGGCTTATTTATACCCATATCTTCGTTGCATGAAGAAATTATTTCTTTCCTTCCAGGTATTCCTTTAACGATACATTAAGGATATGATCCCAGCCTGCAGCAAAATTAGCTCTTGCGAAATCAGGTTGTTCAGGAAAAGAATCAATATCGGTATGTGTTAACTTTACTGACGTTTGATCTTCTTTGCCAGATAATTCGAACGTCACGTATGATTTTCCTGCGTAACCTTCATACCTCCAGCTATAGGTAAGTTTCTTTTCGGGTATAGCCTCGGTAACTTCACATACATGTACGTATTGAATGCCGTCTTCAGGTCCGCCGGAAAATTGAAACACAAACCCTTTCTCGGCTTTAAATTCGGATAAATCAAAATACCACTTTTTCATTTCCTCCTTATCCGTAAGCGCTTTCCATACTTTTGAGGCAGGTGCATTAAACGTCCTTTCAACAATAACCGGCTGATCTATATTTTTTTCCATAGGATTAAATTTTAAGTTGTTTCCATTCGTCTTAATAAATTATAAAAAATACACGGTATATATGTTATACAATACACCGAAAATTCACCTGATCCAAACCATTCAAAATGCAAATCTACCCTGGTTCAAATCAGGCTTATTGTATTTTACCTGTATCGTAAAAACATGGATCTGTAAAAACAAAAATCTCATTATCAAAATATTACATTTAACCAGCCGGACTATATTTTATCTGAACTGAAGAACACATTTCATATATAAAATGGTATCTTTGCAGGGTTTTAAAGATAACACTACTAAAATTACTAATGGATAAGAATCAGATTATAGGTATTTCCTTAATTACCTTATTGATGTTTGGCTATTTCGGCTTTATGTCAACACAAACTCCGGAAACACCTGTTGCAACACCTCCTGCAATTACTCAAACCATTCAAAAAGATACTGCAGCAGCTCATTCGGCACAGGCCGATACGGCGCTTAAGGCCCAGAACCAGAGAGAATACGGCGACTTCGCTGCTGCCATGACCGGTGAAGCAAAAGAGTATAAACTAGAAAACAAAGATGTAGTTGTAACGCTTTCAACAAAGGGCGGTACGATCAAATCTGTATTACTTAAAAACTATTCTACCTGGGATAAAAAGCAATTGTTTTTATTCAATGAAGAAAACAATCAGTTGTCTCTTATCATAAATACAAACCGAAAACCTGTAGACCTGTATAAATTATATTATGCCGGTTATGAAACCAAAGCAGGCGACAAACAGGTATTGACGTTTAAAACAGATGCCGGCAATGGCAAAACCATTGAGCATACATATACTTTAGGAGCAGAAGGCTTCACCGTGGATTATAATCTGAAAGCATCCGGATTTGGCTCGGAGCTTCCGAACCTGCCGTTAACACTTGATTGGAGAGAGCAGGTTGAACGTATTGAATACGATGCGAAACTGGCCCGTGATAAATCAACGGTAAATTTCATGCAGGCCGAAGATGGCTTTGATGATTTAACTGAAGCATCTAAAGACAGAGAAACAGAAACCATTTCCAACGTTCAATGGATTTCTTTAAAACAAAAATTCTTCAACAGTGGTTTTATTGTGCGCGAAGGAAGCGCTATTCCTTCTGCAACGGTTACTTCTTATCCGATGTACAGCGCAGTTCCAAATGCACCTGCGAATTCAGAAAAATTTATCAAGTCGCTTGAAGCCCAGGTACAGCTTCCATTGGAAGGTGTATTGACTGGTAAGGCTTCTTATTCTTTCTATTTCGGACCAAACGATTTCAAAATCTGTAAAAAAGTTGCTGAAGGATATCATAAGAACGTAAACCTGGGCTGGCCATTGATCAGCTGGATCAACCGCTTTGTGGTAATCCCGGTATTTGACGGCTTGAAAGGTGTATTCAGCAGCTTTGGATTAATCATTGTCATTCTTGTGTTGTTGATCAAGGCGGTATTATTACCGTTGTCTTACAAATCATTTGTTTCAATGGCAAAAATGAAAGCATTGAAACCTGAACTGGATGAATTGAAGGCAAAACACGGAGATGACCAGCAGGCGATCCAGATGGAGCAGATGCAGGTATATAAGCAATTCGGCATTAACCCGTTGAGCGGCTGTATCCCGGTATTGCTTCAGATGCCAATCCTACTTGCGATGTTCAGCTTTTTCCCGAATGCGATTGACCTCCGCGGTGAATCGTTATGGTGGGCAACCGATTTATCAAGCTATGATGAGTTTGCAAAACTACCATTTGAAATTCCTTTCTATGGGTCACATGTAAGTATGTTCACCTTACTAATGACTATCTCTACTCTTGTTTATACCTGGGTAAATAACCAGGTAAGTACGGTAACCGGTCCGATGAAATACATGTCATACGCCATGCCGATCATCTTCTTATTTGTATTAAACTCCTTCCCTGCCGGTTTAAGTTTCTACTACTTTGTTTCAAACTTAGTAACCATTGCTCAGCAGTTAGTGATCCGTCGTTTTGTAGATGAAGGTCAGCTGCGTTTACAATTAGAAGCTGCAAGAGACCGGAACTTAAGCGGGGATGCTTCAGGTGCTCCTAAAAAGAACCGTTTTATGGCCCGTATGGAAGAAGCCATGAAACAAAGAGAGCAGCAACAGCAGTTCAAGAATAACACCAAGAAAAAATAAGTAACTAGGTACTAGGCGATAGATACTAGAAAGTACGGAGTACATAGTACAAAGACGATAAGTCAAAAAAGGCCAAAGGATATCTATTGATGATGTTCTTTGGCTTTTACTTTATAAATTGCTGATTATATAATGTGACTGTATGAAATGCGACAATTCTTCCAATTAAGAAAGGTCCGGCTTCATTGCCGTTGTCTTTAGACAACGGTTTAAGCACATCAGTAAAACTTTGTGACAGATATCAGCTCTATCCGGAAATTAAAATCCTTTTTTGCAGTGTCATTCTTCAAATGTTGGTATGTTTGATAAACATTCAGGCTAAATCGTTATCAGCATGCCGATTACGTATCTGCATCCACATGTTATCCACATTTACTCTTGATAACAATAGGGTAACTTCGAACTTCGACACCCATCCGCTATCTAATAAGATGTTATCTTTGTATAATCTGAAATAATAAAAAACCGGGATTTCGTTTAATTCTAAACAGTTTCAAATTTTATGGGTAAAATCATTGCGATTGCGAATCAGAAAGGCGGCGTTGGTAAAACAACTACTGCGATCAATTTAGCGGCTAGCTTGGCGGCGCTGGAGCATAAAACGCTTTTAGTTGATGCAGATCCACAGGCAAACTCTTCTTCCGGGTTAAGTATCAACCCAAGAGACGTTGAACGTGGTATTTATGATTGTATGGTGGAAGGATTCGACCCTGCGGAATTAATTATTCAAACGGAAATCAATCACCTGGATTTATTACCTTCTCACATTGACCTTGCCGGTGCGGAAATCGAATTGATTAACCTGGAAGAAAGAGAATTCAGAATGAAAAACACCTTGGCTAAAATCAAGGACCAATATGAATTCATCATCCTGGATTGTTCTCCTTCATTGGGTTTAATCACCGTTAACGCGTTAACAGCTGCAGATTCTGTATTGATTCCGGTACAATGCGAATATTTCGCCCTTGAAGGAATCGGTAAATTATTGTCTACCATTGAAATTATCCAGGAGCATCTGAATCCGGAACTGCGTATCGAAGGCGTTCTGATGACCATGTTTGATTCACGTATGCGTTTATCAAACCAGGTAGTAGATGAAGTTAAAAAACATTTCGAAGAATTGATCTTTGAAACACTTATTCCAAGAAATATCCGTTTAAGTGAAGCTCCTTCATTCGGTTTGCCTGTTATTGCGCATGATGCTGAAAGCAAAGGCGCCCAGAGTTATATGAGCCTTGCACAGGAAGTATTGGTTCGTAATGGCATTGTAGTGGCATAAGGTTTAAAGAGCAAAGGATAGAATGAGTACCAACAACAATAATAATTTAAAAAGAAATGCATTGGGCCGTGGTTTAGGCGCCTTGTTAAAGGATGCAGATTCAGTAAAAGGCAAAGCTGCCTCTGCTGAAACTGCCGCTGCTGTAACAAGCAACCTGAATGAAATTCCCGTTGACCAGATAGAAGTAAACAACTATCAGCCGCGTTCTCATTTCAATGACGAAGCTTTAAAGGAATTATCCGAATCCATAAAAATACAGGGTATTATCCAGCCGATCACAGTTCGACAACTATCACCTACAGCCTATCAGCTGATTTCCGGTGAACGTCGTTTACGTGCATCCAAACTGGCTGGCTTAACAAAAATACCTGCTTACATCCGCACAGCCAACGACCAGCAGATGCTGGAAATGGCCCTGATCGAAAACATTCAGCGTGAAAACCTGAACCCTATTGAGATCGCGATCAGTTACCAGCGCATGATTACAGAGTGTAATTTAAAGCAGGAAGAACTGGGCGACCGCGTTGGGAAAAACCGTTCAACGGTTACCAATTATGTGCGTTTGCTAAAACTTCCACCGGATGTGCAGGTTGCGCTTAGAGATAACATCATCTCCATGGGCCACGCCCGCACCATCATCAACCTGGAAAATGTTGAACAGCAGTTGTATGTATTGAATAAAATCAAAAGTGAAGAATTATCTGTTCGTGCCGTGGAAGAACTGGTACGCAACATGCAGAACAGAACTACAGCACCTGCTGCCGATGGCAAAACTGCTGCAGCAAAACCTTCTACCGCTGCCAATGCAGAAATTACAAGCTTACAGAATAAATTAACCTCTCATTTCGGCACGAAGATCCAGGTTAAGAGCGACAAACAGTTCAAAGGTGAAATTAAAATTCCTTTTGTATCTGCAGAAGACTTAAACAGGATCTTAGAGATATTGAATTTCTAATGAAACTCATTTCATTCGTATTATTTTTATTCCTTACTGTGGCTGCTGTACCCACGTTGGCTCAGCAGCCACAGCAAACTGTACCGGTTCCATCAGATACCATCGAACCTCCGCCTACCAAACAGGAACTAGCCAATAAAAAGATTATGAACCGCGAGCCCAATAAGGCTGCATTATTCTCTGCTGTCATCCCCGGTTCCGGCCAGATTTACAACAAAAAATACTGGAAAACCCCGATCATATGGGTTGGTTTGGGAGTAACGGCCTATCTTGGACATGATTACTTCATGAGACTCGGCGAATTTTCTAAAGCAGCTAAAATGGCAGAAAATAATGAAGATCGTAGTTGGTTGGATAATAATTACCACGGCTATAACCTGCAAACTTTATCGGCAACTCAATTAAACACACTAAGCGACGATGCCCGCAGGTACATGTATATGAATATCCTTATTTTCTCAGGAATCTATGCCCTCAATATTGTGGATGCTTACGTGGATGCCCACCTGAAGGAGTTTGACGTGAATGAGAACCTGAGCTTTAAGGTCAAGCCACTTTTTTATGCGACGAATTATTCCCATCTTGCAACAGGTTTAACCCTTTCTTTAAGGCTTAAATAACCGGATTACTACCTAAGTTTTACATTACAATTAAATACCCTACTCACCTATGAGAATTGCATTAATAGGTTATGGAAAAATGGGCAAAACGATTGAGCGTATTGCCATAGAAAGAGGTCACACCATTTCTGCTATCATTGATGTTCATAACAAAGAAGAAATTAAAAACCTAAATGGCCAAATTGCTGATGTTGCAATCGAATTTTCACAACCTGAAAGTGCGTTCTCAAATATCAGCCACTGTCTTGAAAATAATTTACCGATCGTTTCGGGTACTACCGGCTGGTTGAAAAAGAAACCGGTACTGGACGAGATCTGCCGTCAGAACAATGGTTCTTTTTTCTATGCTTCGAATTACAGCATCGGCGTGAATATTTTCTTCCACCTGAATAAAATACTTGCAGGCCTGATGAAAAAATTCCCTGATTATGCAGTGTCAATGGAAGAGATCCACCATACAGAAAAGAAAGATGCGCCAAGCGGTACTGCTATTACCTTAGCGGAAGGCCTGATGAGCCAGAACTCTTCTAAAACAAAATGGGTGAACCAGGAATCTGAAAACGATGACGAACTGGAAATCATCTCCAAACGTATCGACGATGTGCCGGGTACACACACAGTGTTTTATGACTCTCCTATTGATACAATCGAAATCAAACATACTGCACACAGCAGAGAAGGTTTTGCTCAAGGCGCTGTTATGGCTGCTGAATGGACCGCAAAAAACCGCGGTGTGTTTGGCATGAATGATCTGCTAAAAATCAGTTAAGCATGAAGAATCTTGTTCCGCCTTCTTTTTTCAGAAGAATACAATACAATACCATCGATCTTTTATTACTGATCATTGTATTAATTATTATTACCAATGCACTTCCGTTCTTTTCCGAAGTACCGACAATAGTAAACTGGCTGCTGTTTGGTTCATTAGGTATTGTATATGATATCGTATTTCATAAATACATGCACTTCACGCCCGGACAGGATATCATGGGTATGTTTCTTAGAAAGAGCGATGAACAAGGCGCAGATCCTACAGCAAAGCAATTGGCCATACGCTTTTTGATTAAATATTATTTATGGCCGTTTGTAATTATATCTATCTTTATTGATAAACAAAGACGCGGTATACATGATAAAATCGCTAAAACAATTCTGCTGGAAGTTGAACAACCGAAAGGAGAAAAACGGGTTTACACAAATTCATACCAGGAATGGGGGGACTCTATTTCTTTTGCAATCGTTGTAGCAACATTCGTACGCTGGATCTGGCTGGAGCCTTATACAATTCCAACAGGCTCCATGGAAAAAACACTGATGGTGGGCGATTTCTTATTTGTAAATAAATTGTCTTACGGAACACGTATGCCAATTACTCCTTTACAGGTCCCACTGACACACCAAAAGATCTGGGGAACCAATATGAAATCATTCAGCGATGCCATCCGTCTTCCCTACTTCCGTTTACCGGGATTTACAAAAATCAAGAATAATGACATTGTCGTTTTTAATTATCCAGCGGAGCTCGATCTTCCGGTTGATTTAAAGACCAATTACATTAAACGTTGTATCGCTATACCGGGAGATACATTAAAAATAGTGAACAAACAGGTGTACATTAACGGAAAAGCGGCTGCAAATCCTCCTAAAATGCAGCACGTTTATAAATGTTTTATTAGAAAAGAATTGTCTCCGCAAACGTTTAACCGATATAGAGTGAAATATCAAATTCATGCGTATGATATCTTCTTCGATGAACCCAAGCCAATGGGGAATACCATGTGCTATTTTATATCATTATCAGCTTCTACCGTTGAAAAATTAAAAGAGAATAAAGCATTTGATTCCATTCAGACATTTTCATGGAATGAATTGGAACAGACTCAGGCACTCTTCCCTTTTGCACGTAAAACACACTATTGGGAAAATGATAACTATGGTCCGTTGTGGGTACCTAAAGCCGGCGCAACCATTAAGCTGGATGCTGACATGGTTGAAATGTACGGACAAACGATATTAAATTACGAGGGCGATAAAACGGTTGAACTTGCAGGAGACAAATTGAAAATCGATGGTAAACTTGTTTCTGAATATACATTCAAGCAGGATTATTATTTCATGATGGGTGACAATAGGCACAATTCTTCTGATTGCCGTGTTTGGGGCTTTGTACCGGAAGACCATATTGTGGGTAAAGCCTGGATGGTATGGCTATCACTCGATTCTGAGCTTTCATTCCCAGAACGTGTACGCTGGAACCGCTCATTTAAAATGATTAAATAGATGTTAGTAGCTAGGCACTAGTTACCAGACAATGTCCAGAGTATTGATCCTTTCAATATTCTGGACATAATCTAAATATCATTTTTTGTCTAGCAACTAAATACTAGTAACTAGTACCTTCTTATGAAATACCCATCTATATTACTGCTGCTGTTTGTTACTGTTCTCGTATGGTCCGGCATACAACCCAGGGAAACATTTACCTGGCTACTCGAAGTCTTTCCTGCAATCATCGGTGCAGTAATCTTAATTGCTACCCGAAATTCTTTCCCTTTCACCCCGCTTGTATATACCTTCATATGCATACATGCCTGTATCCTTTGTGTTGGCGGCCATTATACGTATGCGGAAGTTCCGGCATTTGACTGGCTGAAAGACACCTTTCACCAAACCCGGAATAATTATGATAAAGTAGGACACTTTGCTCAAGGCTTTGTACCGGCATTAATCATTCGCGAACTATTGATCCGTAAAGAAGTAATCATAAAAAATGGCTGGCTGAATTTTATCGTTGTATGCATCTGCATGGCCATCAGTGCGGCCTATGAGTTACTTGAATGGTTTGTATCACTCTTCAGCGGAGAAGCCGGCGATGCGTTTCTGGGTACACAAGGCTACGTATGGGACACACAATCAGACATGCTTTACGCTACAATCGGCGCCATTACGGCACTAGTTCTACTCTCAGGGATTCAAAATAAACAAATAAAAAATATCGCCGCTACTAACATTTGATTTGTTTGTTTTTTGTTATTTGTGATTTGGAATTTTACAATTTATGCAGCCTAATCCTCAATTTCTTCTTGAACTTGTTTCCATGCAAATGCCTTTCGGCAAGTACAAAGGTGTTCTGTTATGCAACCTGCCGGTAAGCTACCTGGAATGGTTTCAGCGCAAAGGTTTCCCGGATGGTAAGCTCGGTATGCTGCTGCAAACCATGTATGAAATCAAACTGAACGGATTGGAAGATTTGTTGAAGCCGCTGAAGAAGTAGTCCCTAATTATAAATTATGAGTTCTGAATTATGAATTGGTTATACACACCGATGCCATCGCTTAAAACGATGGCATCGGTCATTAATATGTATCGTTTAAGTATTTAATAAAATAACTGATACTAGAATCACATTTTTCCATTCATCCAGCAAATCCAAATTCAGACATCCTTGCGAACATAACTTAATGCGCCAGACGGACAACGTTCGATACGTTCGATAATTTCTTCGGTGGTGCCGCCTTCCGGTGTGATCCATGGACGTCTGCTCGGGTCAAATACATTGATCAAGCCTGTAGCACCTTTCCAGCAAAAGGTCGAATGCGTGCATTTCAACGGTTGCCAAACGATTGTGATATCATCGTTTGAATAATGTTTGGTTATATCTTTCATAATTCTATACAAAGTTCTGATTAAAAGTATACATTCCTGACTAAATATAAAACAGCTTCTACAGGCAATGAAGCGTTATTCTTCAGATAATCCCATTAATTTATCTTCTGCTTTGTTCAAATAATTACAGAATCCCAATTACCAGCATATTATATCGTATCTTGCAGCTTCATTTAATATTACAGGATCGAAATACATGGATATTTAAGATTCTGACTTCTATTATCACATGTTATTTAAAGATTTACAATTAATCGATCCCATCCTGAAAGCCGTTTCAGAAGAAGGCTATACAAGTCCCACTCCTATTCAAGCTAAGGCTATACCATTCGTTCTTAAAGGCAACGACCTGTTAGGCTGTGCTCAGACAGGAACCGGTAAAACCGCAGCCTTTTCTATTCCGATCCTTCAGCTGCTCAGCGCTAAGAAGAATAACGACCGCAAAAGAGCCATTCGCTGTTTAATCGTTACCCCGACACGCGAACTGGCTATCCAAATCGGCGAAAGCTTACATGCCTACGGAAAATACACAGGCTTAACCTCTACAGTGATATTTGGCGGTGTAAACCAATCCAGACAGGTAACAGCTTTACAGAATGGTGTCGACATACTGGTTGCCACCCCAGGTCGCCTGCTGGACCTGATGAACCAGGGCTTTATCTCCCTGCAAAAAATTGAAATATTTGTACTGGATGAAGCCGACAGGATGCTTGATATGGGCTTTATACAGGATGTACGACGCTTGTTGCTTGCACTGCCCGAGAAACGCCAGTCGCTGTTCTTCTCGGCAACCATGCCCCCAGAAATTGTTAAACTCGCCGACCGCATTTTGGTGAACCCTTCCAAAGTAGAAGTTACTCCGGTATCTTCTACAGCAGATACGATCAAGCAGCTTGTGTACTTCGTTGACCGTGGAAACAAAAACAGTCTGCTGGTTGATGTACTGAAAAATCCAAAGATCAAAACATGTCTGGTGTTTACACGCACCAAGCACGTAGCTGATAAAGTGGTAAAGATGCTCGCACAGCACAGCGTCAAAGCTGAAGCCATACATGGAAATAAAAGTCAGAATGCGCGCCAGACAGCATTGACAAACTTTAAGGCACAGACAACCCGTATCCTTGTTGCTACCGATATTGCAGCGCGCGGTATTGATGTAGATAATCTGGAGTATGTAATCAATTACGATCTGCCAAACATTCCGGAAACGTATGTACACCGCATTGGCCGTACCGGCAGAGCAGGTGCGAACGGTACGGCATTCTCTTTTTGCGATGCGGAAGAAAAAGCATACCTGAAAGACATTGAAAAACTGATTGCAAAAAAAATACCGGTGCTTGATGAGCATGCGTATCCATTGATGGATCATAATCCGCCTAAGACACCACAAGGTGGTAGGCAACAACGACCGTCGTCCTCTAAGCCGAAAAACGCTGGCAATCCGAACAGCAGCAATACAGGTAACAGACCAAATGGAAATACAAATAAACCCGGCGGAAGCAGCGGCAGACGCAAACCTAACAGAAGGCGCAACGCTTCTTCACCGGGTGCAAACAAATCCGACGGTCAGCCTAAAAAAAGAGACTAGTATTGATAGATAAGTCGTCCCATCCCGATAGCTATCGGGACGGGACGACTTATTTAATTTGCATTATATACATAATCTGCTTCATCTTTACAGCCGCAATCACAATCTGACGGTTTCAATTTTTCTGCTTCTTTAATTTTTTCTTTCAACGCATCCAACTCTGTGTCTGTTTTACGGATCACTGCAGCATTCTTAGAGTCCTTCGCTTGTACCGTCATGCCTTCAGTTTGCAGCAATTGTTTTATTTCCGCATTAAATGTTTCTTTTGAAATCAACGCGGGATTCAGACGGAATGTATTGAATGTATCAATTATAAAGGTAGTGGCCGCATATAGTAATTGTCCGTTTTGCTCGCCTACCAGATATACATGTGCTGTTTTACCCTGCGGCAATTTTATACTTCCGTCATCTTCGTAAAAACCGTATTGATCTTTCTTATCTTTTAACAAGCCGCCTGCACCATAAATTTTAGTATCAGGTATTACTAAATAGATCTGGAATTTGTTAGCGAGTGAATCCGCAAGCTGAACAATCAGTTTTGAATCCTTTACTCCCGGAGCATCCTTTGCAAGCCTGTCAATATTGTACCAGCCAAAGGTATTGATTTCAACCTGATAATATTCTGCCAGTTGATTTGCTGGATAAACATAAGATTTCCGATCACTATTGCTCACACTTGCAACATTATTCGGTAATCGTAATATTTGCATCGATCGATCAACCTGCTTTACAAACGGACCATTATCAACGATCTTAGCTGCACGTTTATTTTCCAAGGCTGTTTTCCTTGCGTTCAAGTCAGCCATCACCTTTTTATACGTTTTGCATTTTTGATAATTGATATATAGCTCATCTTTGGGATATGATAGTTTCAAACGTTTGCTTTCATCATTACAATAATTACAAATTGCTTTAATATCTTTTTCACTAAGTGTTAAAAAAGATGTCATTTCAGCTTTGTTGTAAGCATTGTATAAACAAACAGCAAAAGCATCGTTTGAATAATCCACAATAGCTTCGCTATTAACTGATGCACCAGCAGTCTCCTCAGCACAACCACCACCATCGATCATTCTTCTGCTATTATGAACATATCGTACAATCCAGTCAAAATCTCTCCGCTGACCGATATAAGCCAGATCCGGTCCTACAGCATCTTCTCCTAATCGGTGACAACTTTTACAATTACTATTGAATAACTGTTCACCTTCAGAAACAACTTTAGGCGTTTCCTTTTTCAACTCGACCGGATTCTGCCAGTCTATTCTGCCCGATGCAGTTTTTTGTCCGGAAAACAGTTTCATCTCTGTATCAACCTCTTCCGCTGGTATATCTATCGCCAGTGGTTTAGCGATCTTAACATGCGCACTATCTTTGGCTTGTATGTAAAACATCCCGCCGCTGCTCAGGAATTCTTTACCGGTCTTCGTAGTCAGCCCCGCACGTATCATAGCTTCCATGGTGTATGCTTCTTTTACCTCCAGCACAACATTTTTATCAGCAGCCTGTAAAGTTCCTGCGGGAATTGTTATAACAGCTCCTTCAGCAGTATTAAGAACAGTATCCCGATCAATCTGCACAACAAACTCCTGTGTCTGCAGGGAATCTGTTAAACCGATTCTTTTTGCTGTTGGCTTCTGCACATACCCGTTATTTTCCTGAGTCTTTTCTTCCTGTACCTGTTCATTCAACTTTACAACTGTATAACCAACAACCGTAGCAAACAGAATTACAAGAATACTATTTAAAAATAAATTTGTCTGGTAGAATGGTTTGCTATATGCCATCACCTGTTTTAATACCTGTTCAAAGTTGCGCTTCGATTCAATCTCTTCTTTTGATACCGGCGCACGATCTATATTTATTTTAATCTTCTTCATGGTTTTATCGGATTGCCAGAATACATTTTTTTAATTTATCCAGAATGCGGTATACTTTCACCTTTGCATTGTTCTCGGTCATCTCGAGGATGTCTCCAATCTCTTTAAAGGCACGGCTTTCAAAAAAACGCATTTCGACCAATTGCACATCTGCTTCCGGAAGCTGGCTCATGCACTGGGTTAAACTTTTTTCTTTACTGATCAGTGACTCGTCAGCCTCTGCTTCCTGCAGTAATTCTTTCAAGCCGTCGACATCTATGTTCAAGGTGCGCTGCACCTTATTTTTTCCAATCGCTTTATATACTTCACTTTTAGCAATGCGGTAAAGCCAGGAAGAAAATGGCACACCTCTAAATGTAAACCGGGGAAGATTGATCAGTGCTTTTATAAATACCTGCTGGGTAATATCAAAGGCAGCATTCTTATCGTCGCTGCGCTGATAGATATAACGAAAAATGGGCTCATGGTACTTTTCGTACAAAGGTCGGAACGCCGAGGGATCTTTTTTAGAAGCTTCAATAACCTGAAGTTCCTGCTCCATCGCTTCCGCAGATACATGGTATGGGGACAAAGGAATCATAGTTTATCTCTTTATTCGTACCTATAACCAGAAAGATCAAAAAAGATACACGTAAAGATCAACTATTTTTAAAGAATTAAAAAAATGTTCTAAAACCTACCTTAGTCTATCTATTCCAGTGAATTACGCCCGATAAAATCCTGGAACTCCTGTTTAAACTGATCTGCAATCGGGATGTATTGAAAATTAATGATTGCCTGACTTCTTTCAACCGCCTGAATTTTACTCAAGGCAATGATATACGAACGATGTACACGCATGAATTTGCTCACCGGTAATTCTTCTTCCAACTTTTTCAAACTGGCATGTGTCAGCACCGGTTTCGTTTGTCCTTCGAGCCAGATCTTCACATAATCCTTCAACCCTTCAATATATAATATCTCATCTAAAATTATTTTCAAATGTTTATACTCTGAACGAACGAATATATATTCCAATTCTTCCTTGCCCTGATTTTTCTGCGCATTATTAAATAGTTCAAACCAATCTTTCGCTTTTACCGCTGCTGCATAAAACTCTTCAAAATTATATGGCTTCAATAAATAATCCAGCGCATCCACTTTAAAGCCTTCCAGCGCGTACTGATCAAATGCAGTCGTAAAAATCACACGCGTATCTTTGCCCAATGTACGTGAAAGCTCCACACCATTCAGTTCAGGCATCTGAATATCCAGAAACACTACATCAATTCTTTCTTCATGTATTTTTTCCAAAGCCTGAAAAGCATTACTGCATTTCCCCTTCAACTCCAGAAACGGAATCTTATTTACATAATCTTCCATCAGACTTAAAGCCATTGGCTCATCATCTACAATTAAACATGTTATCTTTTGCGTTGCATTCATAATCAAACCTGCTCTTTATAAGCTATCTGCAATGTTGCTACATACATACCATCAACAATCTCCGCTTGCATCTGATAGGCACCCGGATAAATCAGATCC
>NZ_JBQCDF010000270.1:0-26620 GCF_051961495.1 Cytophaga sp.
CATCAAGATCACTTAATCCTAATTTTTTTAATGCTGTTATTTTTCTATTTAACTTTTCATCATGTGACAAGTTTGATACTCTTATAAATTTAAAAATTTGATAAAAATGTATTTGTTCATGTACCGATTCACTTTCAGAAAAATGATAACTTTCAATTAATTTTTCTGCTTCATTTAAGTCGAATAATGCAACAAATCCAGCCTTCTTTAACAGCCAATGTGATGATGCATTCCAATCATTTAATTTTTTTCTTAAATTTTTAAAATCAAGATTAAACGCACATTTAAGAATTTCTTCATATATAACTCTATCTTCAGAACCATCTAATGTTTTTTTTATTCTATTAAATGATGTTGTATCATTGCTTAAAACAGCATCTCTTAGAAAGAATAAATTGAGTTCCTTTTTTATATCTGAATTTTTAGATGCAAGTGCAGAAATATATTTAATGTCATCATTTTCCCAAACAAAACTTGGTATAACAAATAAATCTCTCATAGCAAGAATGCTCACTCTAATAAGTAATTCGCTATGTTCTTTATTTTTTTCTATTATATTTTTTGCAAAATTTATTAGCAAATGCTTATTCTGAGCATATAAATTATTAACAGCGGGAATTCTACTATGCTTTTTAAACATAGTTAATTCATTCATTTGACTTGCATAATCAGTAACTCTTATATTGTATGGATTAGTTATTTTTATTGATTCCCAAACTTTATCATACTTATTTAAATTAATTTTGTCAATTGTAAACTGTGGAGATGAAACATTGATTTCGAGAGATAAATAGTTGAAAAATGTTTCTAATATTTCTTTTTTACTTTCTCTATTTTCAACTTTAATGCTAGTCTGTTCTTCTAAAAAATTTATTACATTTTCATTTGCTATTGGCAATCGATAAACTTTGTAATTTCTATAAAAAAGTTTTTCGTCTTCATCAGGCTCTTTATTGTCTAAAGAAATAAGAAATATTTTGTATTGATTCTGGGGATCAATATTTCTTTTCCTTTCAAGAATATCCCTAACCCATTTTACCCATTCAATAAAGTTAGGATCAACTCCTGAAAAACCTATTAAGCAATATGACTCTTGAAGTAATGAAATCCTCATTAGCTGAGTAAAAGCTTCATGCTTTTGAGGGTATGTATGAAAATCTTCTTTTGAAATTATGTAATGTTTTCGCACATCTCCATCAAAGCCAAATGGATTTTCATCAGCTCTTAAAGTTCCATGGAGTTTTATGATGTTTTTATTTCTTTTTACACTTAATTCGCTGGAATCTGTTACTACAGAAATACAATCACCTAATGCCTTATTAAAATCTATTAAATCTCTTTCTTTTGAACTTATAATTTTTTTAACCTCACTAAGATCATATTCCAATTGCCGCCTATCTTTTCTAGTAGAGCTATTAAGATTCGAACCTCTTGGAATATCCATACCAGGTAATAATTCCTCTTTAGGATTTTGAATTGCATTTATGTCATCATTTATATCTCTTTGTATATTAATTGCTGTTTGCTCCAATTCTGAAATTTCATTTTGTAAATTTTGAATCTCATTATTAATGCTTTGCTCCGAATTTGTCTTATTAGCAAATTCTAACATTTCATCATAATTGGTAGTATAAATGTTATTCCAAGGTAATCGTATCAATGCTCTATGTTGACTTAACATGGCTGCAGTTAATTCTACCTTATTTTTTTTTTGATCAAGAATATTCGTTAAAAAGTATTTGTCATTCTCTTGAATAAGTCTTGGCGTTTTTTCTTCTATATAGGTTGTAATAGATTCTACAAATCCTTTTCGCTTTATATATTCTGAAGCTATTTCTAAAAAACCTAATTTCTTAATATAGTGATCTACTCTTTGATTAATATAATCGGATTTATTTTTTCTGTTCTTAGAGGGTAAACCAATGTAAGATTGTTCTATATCATCTTTAAAAAGGAAATAAGTTAAGTCAAATAATAATTGCCACCACGATGGAAAAATATCACTAATATTTTTACTAAAACCAGCACCAATCAAAACAGACATTTCCTGATTGCTTAACTTTTGTTTAAGAGCTTTTAATTGATTTATGTTTGAATCTGTCATTTTTGATCAACCTTTAAGTGAAATTAACACAATATCAATAATAATATTTTTTCGGTGAAAGTGTCCCGCAATTTTACTCTCACTCCTTTGAAAATCAAATGCATTCCCAATTTTATAAAACTTTATATAAAATTAAATATTTGATTTTCAAATATTTGCATAAAAAATAACCTGTCCTTTAATTATTTTTATTTTAAGGTCAGTTTTACATCACTTAAATACTATTTAAAGTAAAAGAATAGTTCATTTCCGGATATGAACTACTCAAACTCAATCTAATTTTAAAATTTAAATTCCTATAGTATGGAAATGCTAATTGCCTTCGTAATCGTACTGATAGTACTTATTCGAGTAGTTGAAAAACTTTAATCTAAACTTTAATTAAGCATGATAAGAGCACCCTAAGATAAGTTTGTATAATTTTTACAAACTCTTCAACCAGTCACGCACATCCTTATTATTTTCCCACTTGGATTCTTCCGTTGGATTAATATTTGTGTACGCTTTTTCTAGAGCTAACCGTTTATGTTTCGAATCTACTCTTGCATAAATTTCTGTAGTTATCACAGAGGAATGGCCAAGAATATCTCTAATATATACCAATTCTGCACCTGCCTGAAGCATGTGCATAGCTTTCGAATGTCGAAGTGAGTGGCAGCTGAATTTTTTATTAAATAACGATTCATTTTTAACGCGGGCCATTTTTATATATTTATCAAGGATGTGATTAACACCTTGACGAGTCAGTTTTTCTTTTCTGCTATTGAAAAAAACAGGATACATATTTACATGTGGTTCATTTAATTTATTTTCTTTTAAATAATTCTTAAGATGAATAATTTGTTCGGGTAACATTGGTATTGTTCTGGTTTTGTAACCTTTACCAGTAATATTGATTGTGGCTGGATCATTAAAATTAATCATAGATGGTGTAAGATCTATGATTTCCTGAACTCTTGCGCCTGTATCATATGCAAATGCTATCATAGTCAAATCTCGTCGACCTCTCGCGTTGGATAAATCTGGCTGTTCAAGTAACAATTTCATGCCTTCAATTGTTAAATAATTAATACTTTCTTTTTTCGCTTTTTTAAATGGTATAGAAAGTATTTTTTGGCATTCATGAAGATATTCCAAATTTTCATAGCTTAGATATTTATAAAATGAATGAATTGCCGCCAACCTACTATTTCTAGTCGAATTACTGCAACCTCTTTCAAGCTGTATCCAATCAAGAAATTCTACTATAGTTTCTTTTTTTATGTTTTCTAGAGTTAACTTTTCTACTTTTTTGTTCTTAATATTTTCGATAAATTGAAGAAGTAAAACAAAACAATCTCGATAAGCATTAACAGTATTTTTTCCTGCTCCTCTTTCATGTGGTAGATATCTTTTAAGAAAATCTGTTATATATTTCGAAAAATTAGTTGGCTTCTTCATAATCACTAAATTTTGGGAAAACATCGATACTTATTGAAGAAAGATCTTTCAATAGCTGAGGAAATTTATCTCTCGTAAGCCTTATATAATGGTTCGTAGCACTTAGCGATTGATGTCCAAGATAATTTGATATTATAGGATGAGATGCATAAAGATCTATTCCTTGTTCAGCCATTTGTGCAAAAGCTGAAACTGCAAAAGTATGTCTTAGATCATGTATTCGTGGCCCATTATTTTGGACATATGGAATTCCCACTTTACGAATAATTTTTTTAAAATTATCCCTAATTGACTGTGCTGAACATGTATGTCCATTAAGTTTTAGAAAAAAATTTCCCGACTTACTTTTAAATGGGGATTGATTGCGAAAACTTTTGTACTCAGACAAAACTGAGACCAAAGAATCAGATATAGGTATTATTCTAGCTTTACCACTTTTAGAATCCTTTATATGAATATGCTTCATTTCAAAATTAATATCTTCATTTTTCAATTCTACAGCTTCATTAATACGTATGCCTGTCGCATATAGCAGCCTTATAAATGCTGGTACACATGCTGAACTAGAAGAATGAGAAACTTGCTGTGGCAGTTCATTATCTAAAGCATTGAAAATATCCTCTATTTCACACTTTGTAAAAACATATGGTACAAAAGTTGATTTTACTTTGGGTTGTTTAGGGATATGTGATTCAATTCCAATATCATTTAGGTATTGAGAAAATGCTATCAAGACACTCACCCGTATACTTTGAGTTCGACTGCATTCACTTATTTTTCTTTTGCCCCATTTTTTTGTGAATTCTCTTGATAGTCCAGGTGATTTTTCTTTTCGCTCAATAGCAAATTTATCAATGGACATCAAAATGCGTTCAGCAAAAATATATTTATATCCAAGCGTCCTTTTATACTCTAGGAATTGCATTAGATTTTCTTTGTATATACTATGTAACTTAAATTTCATATTGAAAAACATTATAGTGCATGTAAAACTCTTTTTTTACTGGAGGGACATCCATAATACAAGCCTTCATTGAGTTAAGGCCTATTCTTAAATAGTAACGCGTTGATTCAGTATTACTATGCCCAAGCACTTCAGAGATAACGGGAAGTATAGTATGTTGCTCTAATAACCTTGATGCTAAACTATGTCTTAAGGCATGAGCACCACAATTTCTCCCTGCTATATTAATCCCCGACTTTTTCAAAGCCTTTTGAACAATATAAGTAACCATGTTACTATTTATAAATTGCCCATATGGTTTTTTTTCTTTTAAGAATACATAAGGCTCTTTTGATTTTGGCCGTCCAAATTTTATATAATCAATAATAGCATTGCCAACATCTGAAAATAGAGGTAATTCAATAGTCTTGCCCGTTTTAAATTGGTCAAGAACTATTTTATTTGTAACCCAGTCTAAATTTTCAAATTTTAAATTTCTAATGTCGGAAGCTCTCAATCCTAGTCTTGCAGCTATTAGTATCACCGCATAGTTGCGTTTCCCATAAGTTGATTGCCTTTCAACCGATGCTAGAAGCTTTTCAATTTCTTCTGCTGAATATGTAGATGGAATTTTAGGCTGTTTAACAACCTTATACTTTGGAATCCTTTTAGCAATATTGATTGAAATATTTTGTTGATTGTATAAATATTTTGTGAAGCTTCTAATAGACCATATCATAGCTTCATTGCTAGGTTTTGGTTTTAAACTTTTTAAAAAAATCAAAATAAAAGCTAAATCTAAATGTTGAACAGATTCCAATTTGTTTTGTTTACAATATTCTAAAAAGGTTAATAGATTCCGTTTGTGTTTATAAACTGTTGTTCTTGCTGGATATCTATCCGATTTATAAAATTCAATGAAAGACTGTATTTCTTCACCAATCGGTCCAGAAAAGTCAAAATTAATTACTCCCTTTACACGTAGGGTTTTATATTTAATTTGTCCAGATTCTTTAAATTCTAAAAGTTTTTTTATTGACCTATGATATTCTCTTTCCCTTCTAGAATATTCATGTAAGGGCTTTTTACCAAATTTATTTATGATGAATTCATCTTCTACTTTTTTATTGTAGATTTTAATTTGATTAAAGATCATATATCTTCTAATATTTCTCCACTGAACTGAATAACTAGTAATTGTAGTTGGTGAATAAGAATTCTCTAAAAGATGCTTACATGCCTTAGAAATTAATGTGTCCATTTTTTTTAGTTCATCCATTTTATATCTATAATTTTATCGATTTAATAGGTTTTGTTTTACATTATCTCTAATGCACTCATTTTAAGCTTGTAATAATTTTATATATTTGTAGAGTTAAACAATTTGTTTAACTTTGGATATAATTATATCCAAATGCAGTTCGAATGTTAATACTTTATATCTGAAATGCCAAAAAAATAGACTTAATTATTATTATGGATATAAATATTGCTAAAAAAATAAAGGCTATTAGGGAAGAATTAGGATATAGTCAAACTGACTTTTCCAAACACCTATCAATCCCCCAATCATATTTGAGTGCTATCGAAGCGGGCAAAAAAACACTAACTGTTAAATTTTGTTCTCAAATCCATGATCAGTTTAATGTTAATATGAATTGGTTATTATCTAATTCAGGAAATATGTTCGAATCTAAGGAGTCTGCTATTTCTGAAATGAAACTTGATTTGTCTAAAGAAACATCAGAAGAAAAGAAAGTAGATCTGACTCTAACATTATCCGTATCACAATTAAAGAGTCTAAATTTTATGTAAAGTATTTTTTTGCATTTATCTCATAATTAAAATTTTACTATTCAACTTTACATAAATTTTTACTTTGCATAAGAAATCTTATGTAAAGCTTTACATAACTTCTCTTCAAACTATACTTTGTATGGAGATCTTTCTGATCGTGTAATGAAAACCCTTGCTTCCATTGTACCAGACATAGAAGTATATTCCATTGATGAAGCTTTTCTGCATTTAAACGTTCCATACACTGATCTTGAAACCTTTGGTCATACCATCCGCAATACCGTGCGGCAGTATACAGGTATTCCGGTAGGCGTAGGTATTGCGCCAACAAAGACACTTGCGAAACTTGCCAATCGTCTTTCAAAAAAAACAGGTGGTGTACATGTTATCTATCCTGATACGATTGAAGAAAATTTAAAGAAATGTACGCTGGCAGATGTATGGGGCATAGGCAGGAGAAATGCGAAACGGTTGCAGGTAAATTTTATTGATACCATTGAACAGTTTTTAAACCAGCGGGAAGAATGGGTACGACAGAATTTTTCAGTAATAGGTTTGCGTATATATAAAGAACTAAAAGGGATTCCGTGCATCGACATGGAAGATGAACTTACAGAAAAGAAATCCATCTGTACGTCACGTTCTTTTGGAGAATTGCAAAATGCATTTGCCCCTATTCAGGAGGCGTTGTCTACACATGCAGCCAGCTGTGCGCAGAAATTGCGCAAACAGAAATGTGAGGCCGGGGGCATGTATGTGTCTTTATCCATGAGCCGTTTTACCACACAGGAAGGAGAGAAGTATTTCGGCACATACATCCGTTTCCCGGAACCAACAAATGATACCGCGACCTTAATTCAATATGCATCAAAAGGCTTGAAGCAAATATTTTCAGAAAATATTTATTACAAGAAATGTGGTATCACTGTTACCGAAATTGTTCCTCAGGAAAGGGTACAGCTTAGCTTGTTCGGAATGAAACAGAACTCCAAACAACTTGCGTTGAATCATGCAATAGATATACTTAACCAGAAATTAGGAAAAAATATATTGCGGCAGGCTGTGCAAGGGTCTGATAATAATACCTGGAAGCTGCGCTGCGACAATCTATCGCCTGCTTATACAACCAGGATCAATGAAGTGCTGGAGATCAATGTGGGATTTAAATAGATTTTTGGGCTTGTGCAGAAGACCTATGAAAAGTATTGTTGAAGATGTAACTGATATCTGTTTAACAGATATCAGTTACGCTCCTCCAGCACAATCTTCTGGTGGAAATGTTTGCTGTGATGAATATTATTCATCAGCTGGGTTAAATATTTTGACTCTACTTCGAACGTAGAATGCGTGCGGGATACAACGATGTTATGAATCGCTTCTTCTTTCACACCGGAATACTGCGTGAGAAATTTTAGCAGCAGTTCTGCATCCTGCTCATGGCGCGAGCCGACATTAATGGTTAACAGGACCGGATACGATTCCTGTTTGTGTAATACAACCTCAAGTTTCACAGGGCTGAACTTAACGCGCAGGGAATCTTCAAAATCATCCTTCTGATAAATTTCATCTTCCTGTAGCATACATACGGAACGCCCTGTATTACCCGCCCTGCCTGTGCGGCCGCTACGGTTTACAAACTGCGCCTCGTTATCGGGCAGATGGTAATGAATCACATAATTCAGATCCTGTACGTCGAGGCCGCGTGCGGCAACATCCGTAGCAATCAATACCTGTATACGTTTCGCTTTGAAGGCAGTCATAACTTTATTCCGCTCATACTGACTCAGATCTCCATAGATGGAATCTGCAATAACATCAAAGCCTGCGAGCTGCTGCCCCAGCAATTTTGCTGCTGCTTGTGTACGACAGAAAATAATACCCCGCTCTTTTGCATGCTTCAATAAATAAGCTTTCAGGTATTCCAGTTTATAGCCGTATTGGTAGGCGATGTATTGATGTTCGATATTGCGGTTGACCTGCTCCTGCGGTTTGATGCGGATCTCTTCAAAGGTCGTGCCCATATACTGTTGTGCCAGTTGTTTGATCGCGAAGGGCAGGGTAGAAGTAAAAAGCAATTTGCGCACATCGGGTTTGCAAATGCCCACGATCTTATCAATGTCTGGCTTGAAGCCCATGTTCAGCATTTCATCGGCTTCGTCAAGGATTAGAAATTTTAAATACGATAAGTCAACTACTTTCCTTGCCAGCAGGTCCAGCAAGCGCCCGGGTGTTGCTACCAGAATGTGCTTGGGTGTTTCCAGTTTTTTAATCTGCTCTTCAATTTTCTTCCCTCCGTATATAGCTTCAGTATGAATGCGTACAATATATCTTGAAAATACAAACAGGTCTTTTGCCACCTGTTGTCCGAGTTCGCGGGTGGGTACAAGTACCAGCACCTGTGTCTGCTGTAGTTTCGGATCTATGTGCTGTAAAACCGGTAAACCAAAAGCTGCCGTCTTGCCTGTACCCGTTTGAGCAACGGCAACAAGATTTTTATTTGAATTCAGAATAAATGGAATGGCTCTTTCCTGAATTTCAGAAGGAGTGGAAATATTGTTTTCGCTGAGTGATTGCAGTAAGGGGGCTTGTAAGCCTAGTTCAGAAAAGGTCATTAGCAGGGTAGATAGAAACAGAACTCGTATTTAACAGGAATAAAAAAGAGACCTGTTAAAGTCTCTTTTAAATATTTCAGAATTATTCGCTGGCGGGGTTAGCTGTTTTTCTGTAAACAAATGCCCCGCTGATATTGCGGCGTACAAACCTGCCCGGTACATCAGAGTTTAACAGTTTATTGTAAATATTGTTTGGAACATCAAAGTATTCGTACACACTTCCATCTGAATATTTTACTTCCAGCACGCGTGCTTTGTATTGATAGTCGATCAAACTTGCGTTTGTAATGGTATGCAGATATTCTTCTTTAAATGATTCAAGGGTTTCAGGAGCAATGCTGATCAGGAAATTATATGCTTCAATGAATTCTTTGCTTTTTTCTTCCGCTTCTAATTTGGCAGTTTCATTATCGTTAAACTTATCCGGATGCCACTCCTTCATTAAATTTCTATAGATGGTTTTTAACTCCTTTAGTTCTACGGTTTTATCTACGCCTAATAGTTTTCTATAATCGGCAACTTTTTTCATAATTCGGGGTATTTTGCAATTCTGATTTGAACAGTACAAATATAGCCATAAAGAATAAGGAAATGCCTTTGCAGGGTGTTATTGAATGGTGATTTTTTTGAAAACAATGGATAAATGTGCCCATAAAGCCTTTAAATCATGAAATAAAGAATAATACATGAGTTAAAAACGTAGCCTAAACAGATTAAAATATCAAACAAAAGGTTATCTTGTAGTATAACCAAATTTGCTATGAAACCAGAAACAATCCGAGTTATTTCCAGACTGATTATGTCTTTGGCGGCCATTTACAATCTTTTTTGGGGTATTCTAATTGCGATATACCCCAAAGTAATTCTGTTTGATGAAAGTGATTCTATTTTTGTGATTATTGTATTGCAGTGCGTAGGTATGCTGGTGGGGGTATATGGTTTTGCCTATTATTTTGCATCGCGGAATCCGGCAAGGTACTGGCCGATCATATTGGTTGGTTTGCTGGGCAAAATACTTGGTCCGATCGGGTCATTGCATTATATTTTTAACAACCAGTTAGATCCTAAGTTTTTCTGGGTGAATGTATTCAACGACTTGATCTGGATTATTCCGTTCAGCTGGATTCTGTATCATGTATACAAACGGAATTTAGTGTTTGATGAAGACGATGAGGATGATGAATAGTGGTTCGTATTACGAAAAATGATAAAAACATCAACAACGCTTTTTGCAGTTGCTCCTTTAGTCCTGCTTGTAATTGCTAAAATAATACCTGGTGAATTTTCGCATGAACCGCTTTATTGGCTGGCGTATATTGCAGAAGCTGTTTTAGTACTACATTTAATTGCGGAAAGTAAAAAAACGTATTGGCTTTATTCAGTTACACTGATTCTGGTATTAATAGGAAGCATCGGTGCTTTAGTTAAGATTATGCACTTGCCCTTGGTTGGACCCATGCTGATATGTGGTATCTTGAGTACAATGATGATGGTCTGTTTGTTTTTATATAATTCGAAACAGGCAACACACTACGGACAATTTATTTTAAGTCTGTTTTTATTTTTTCAACTAGGAATGCTTGCTTATAAAGGTATCTTTCACGACAGCTATGATTTTCCCTATTTTTATTATTTACATTATCCCTTGGTGGCGGTGTGTAGTATCCTTCTATTTAAAAAGAAGTATGTGAACCTAGGCGATCGGAATTTGATTCTGTATTTACTGGTTCATAGTTCATTTGTGATTCTTGATAAGATGCTTTAAATAGCAGGCGCCGCAATGTAAATTTGCGGCGCTGCTCTCTCTCACACACCCTCCAGTAAAGCGTTTAGCTCATCTGTACTGTCGGGTTTATCTTCCATTTCGGTTACATTAATATCAAGATGCACGGTTTTTTCAGTAGTTGCCGCAGGTAATGTATTGATCCGCGCATAACACAACCGGCCTTTGTCACTTACAAACACCAGTATGTTATCTGAGTCGGGGTTTAAGGTTACTTCTTTCTGGTAGGTCCATACAGAATTTATTTTTTTATCAATCAGGAATGTGGTTGCTGGTGTATGTAGTTCATTTGTAGACTTTGTTCTGAACCGTGGTGTGATGTTCACTTTCTTTTCCAGCAGGTACAAACGATCGCAATTCCAGATGCCCAGTTTGTTGATTGCAAAACTTCTGTATATCTCATCTTCTTTTCTTTGCTTCTTAATTTTGCGCGTAATCTTTTCAATTTTTACTTCATTTGCCGGGCGTTGTTCATATAGCGACAAATAAATTTCATCGTTGATGTCGCAAAAATCACTTTTGCTGGCAATACTCATATAAGCTCTGAATTTTACATGCTTGAATTCAAAACTCATTAAATATTTATTCAGCGGTGTTTCCCGTTCGAGAATCTCTGCGTATATCAGTTGGTCTGATTCGAATGCGGCCTGCAGCTTATTATTGTCTGCGCTTGAAGTACCTGTCCATACGGCTTCTTTATAGAAAGCCAGTTCCGGATATTTGTTTGTAATGATTGGAAAGGTAAAAAATACATCGTCGTACAAACATTTTGGTTTAACTAAGATGACCGTTTTGCCATCAATCATTCTTTTCACAGCATCCGTTGCCGCCCACTCAATGGTCATTCCCTGTGATTTATCTAATGCTGCAGTTCCGGATGTTGAAATTTTTTCAGCCGGATTTTCCTCTTCAGTGCGCTCTTCACTAACTACCGGCAGCTTATCCATGGTTTGTTTCCATTCATTGGTAACCGGATCAAAATAATACAGGTTGAAATCAGTATCCTTATTTTTTGAAGGCACCTGTAAGCCTATTTCTTTTCCTTGTGCCAGCTGCAGTGGTTTACCTTTTGCGGATGCTTCAATGTTGAACATACCGGCGCTTTCCATTTGTACCAAACCACTGGCTGTTTTGTATTGCATGGGTATTTTTGAAATCAGTATATCAGCGGTTGTATGATATTCTGAGACTTTGATTTTTATATTGCTGGTGGGTTTTTCTCCTGAAGCTGTTACAAAAGCATTCGCAGGGATAGAAAGTTTGATTCCTTTTTTCGAAACCAGACTCTGCTGTTTCGCTGGATTTATGGTGAATGTTTTTGTTTGTCCTTCAATACTGTTCAGCACAGAATCTTCAAATATTTTTTTTGTCATCATAAAATCTGCAGATGAAGTTCTGGCCTTCACTTGTTTATTATTATTGCAGGAAGTGATACCTATAGTCAGTGCGATAAACATCAGCAAAAATAAATGTCTGTAAATCATGGTCAGAGTCGATTGATGTATTACTATAATGTTATCTTTTAAAAAAGATACAGGTGGTCAGGATATTTTTTGATATCAGTAAGCCTTCGGGTACCATACCTAATATTAAGTATTTGTTAACTACAGAAAGCACTTGCTAACAGTTATATAATCTCTTCATAATTTCTTCAGAATCTTGGGTACGTACTTTTGTGTCAAACAAAAACAAATAATTGTTATGAAGAAAGGTTTACAAAGCATGCTTGTTTGCTTTGGCTTCCTGCTGGGTACTCAGGTAGAGGTTACCGCACAGGTTGTCAAACTGCAGGATTATGTGAATAAGAACTCAGCACTCATTGGAACATTTCAGAATATTGATTTCCATGAAGCAGGGTTTTCGGGTCTTTACCCGATAGCTGGTACAAATGGAACAGAATTCTGGACAGTATCTGACAGAGGGGTAAATGTTGATGCAGCGAATGCAAACCTCGCTGCCTGTCGCCCGACATATGATAAGATATACGGGTTTCAAAATTACGCTCCTAAAATACATCGTATCCGTGTACATGGAGATTCCATTCAAATTCTGCAAACTATTACCATGAAACGTCCGAATGGCACGGCTGCTACAGGTTTGCTGAATCCTACAGGTTTTGGTAGTACAGCAACTGAAGAAGTTTCTACAGATACCGTATTGACTTGTACAAACTTTGCTTCTAAGATTGCTCCTAAGGATGTGTGGGGTATAGATTCAGAAGGTATTGTTGTAGACAAGCAAGGTAATTTCTGGATCTGTGAAGAAGGTGGTCCTACCATCTGGAAGCTGAACCAGAATGGTGTTGTATTGAAACGCTTTACTCCTTATGGAAATTTAGCTGGTATTGAACCACAGGATATCGCTATTGATACTGTATTTAAGTACCGTAAGAATAACAGAGGTTTTGAAAATATTGCGATTACTCCAGGCGGAAAAATTTATGCAATGATTCAAAGTCCGTTATTGTATCCATCAAAATCAGTTGGAGAAGCAACACAGGTGCACAGAATGCTGGAAATTGATCCGGCTACCAATGCCACAAAAGTGTTTGTGTATTTAAACGATGGTATTATCGGATCAGGTGGTGATCAGATTCGTTTGCGTGACTGGAAATTGAGTGACATGGCTGCAATCAGCGATTCCACTTTTTTAATTATTGAAGCTGCCTTAAGAGGTGCTACAGATATTAAAAAAATCTATAAGATCAATATTAAAGATGCTACCCCTGTTACATCAGCATTATATAACGGTTCAACAGTAGAAGGTTTGGTTAACCTGGCAGGTTTAACTGCAAATGGTATTGTACCGGTTAAAAAGACACTTTTCGTAGATATGTTCTCCATAGGCTGGGATCATGCGTTGGAAAAAGCAGAAGGGCTTGCAATCATCAATGACAGTACAATCGCGATCTGCAATGATAACGATTATGGCCAGGCTTCTCCTTTAGAAAATGGAATTGCCACAGCGACCGGTATTCAATCACATCTGATTACCTATAGATTAAAAGGTGCGAACAAACTGAATAACTATACAGCTTCTATACCATTGTTCGCGCAGGGTAAAACAGGTTTAAGCACTGCTACAACTCCATACCTTGTACCATCGCAGCCAGGCGTTGAGTTCACTTCAATATTAAGTGTTAAAGATGATGTGAACGGTTATAAAATGGTTGGTATTCCGGATGGCCTTGGTGCATTCGATAACGGCAACGGAACGTTCACCTTATTAATGAACCACGAATTAGGCGATACAAAAGGCGTGGCGCGTGCGCACGGTGCAATCGGAGCCTTTGTTTCAAAGTGGGTAATCAATAAATCAGATCTATCTGTTGTAAGCGGTGGAGATTTGATGCAGACTGTCAACTTGTGGAACGGAACAGGTTATACAGCATATAACGCAGCGAATCCACAGCCAGCACCATTCAACAGGTTCTGCTCAGCGGACCTGCCTGCAGTAACTGCATTCTACAATGCCTCTACAGGTTTAGGTACGCAGCAAAGAATCTTCATGGACGGAGAAGAAGGTAACCTTGGCCGTGCGATGGCTCACATCGTAACAGGTCCGGCAGCAGGTACATCTTATGAATTACCTGCATTAGGTAAGTTTGCATGGGAGAACTCGGTAGCGAGCCCAACAGCAAGCGACAAAACAATCGTTGCAGGTATGGATGATGGTAACGGTGGACAGGTATATTTCTACATCGGTACAAAAACAAATACCGGTACAGACATTGAAAAAGCTGGTTTAACAAACGGTAAATTATTCGGTGTTAAGGTATCAAACAATTATGTATTGGAAAGCCTGGTGCTTCCTATGGCAGGTTCAACATTCTCTCTATTTGATTTAGGAAATGCAACGAACCTGTCATTGGCTGATCTTGAAACAAACAGCAAGAACAGTGGTGTAACAACCTTCTTACGTCCTGAAGACGGTGCATGGGATCCGAAGAGCCCGAACGATTTTTACTTTGCAACAACAAACGCGTTCAACTCACCAAGCCGTTTGTGGCGGTTAAGCTTTACAGATATCGCTGCACCAGAACTGGGTGGTACAATTACACCGGTATTGAATGGTACAGAAGGTCAGCAGATGCTTGACAACATTACCATCGATAACTATGGTCACGTATTACTTGTTGAAGATGTTGGCGGTAATGCACATGTTGGTCGCGTGTTCCAATATACAATTGCGACAGATCAGCTGAAAGAAATTGCAAGACATGACAGCAGCCGATTTGTAACAGGAGTACCAAATTTCTTAACGATTGATGAAGAAGCATCAGGTATCCTTGATGTAGAAAGTATCTTAGGGAAAGGTATGTTCTTAACAGTTGTTCAGGCACACTATGCAATTGCAGGCGAATTTGTAGAAGGCGGTCAGTTGCTGGCATTCACAAACCCGGATACAAAAAATGCTATACCTGTAATTACAGGTATAGAGCCTGGCGAAACTTCTTCAGCATCAATCAATATCTATCCGAATCCTACAGATCGAATTGCAACAATCGCAATTACTTCAGAAACACCAGAGCAGGTTTCCGTTCAGGTATATGATATCCAGGGAAGACAAGTACTTGGCTCAATCACTGAAGCATTCGATGCCGGGCTGCATACCATTTCTTTAAACACTTCTTCATTGAAAGAAGGAACGTATATGGTGAAGGTTTCAACAGAATTAAAGTCAACGGTTATACGATTGGTAATTGTTCATTAACATTTTTTCATACTGGTTCCAGACGGGTTACGTGTAATTACGTAACCCGTTTATTCGTTTAATTGAGTTCAATAAATAGCATGAAAAAAGTTCTGTTTGGAATTGTTTTAGCAGGTACGGTGTTTGTAACAATTTCATTTATATTCAATACAGGGTCAGATGCCTATATATCTGCCTATACGAGTAAAATAGCAGTCTTCAGGCAAAAGCAAATAAATCTGTTGAAGCTGATTGAGGACAGTGACCTCAGCTCTGAAAATGATCTTGAAAAAATCAGGGAAGGAATAAATCAAACCCGTGTTCAGTTAAAAGGCAATGATTTCTGGCTTCGTTACCTGGAGCCTGTTTCCTATAAAAAAATAAATGGTCCGCTTCCGGTTGAATGGGAAACCGAAGTATTTGAAAAGTTCGAAGCACCATATAAGCGTGAAGGCACAGGACTTACACTTGCTTATACGTATTTGGATGAAGATGAAATTGAAAAAGAAGAATTGGTTCGTTTGATACAATCTTCCATTACAGGTACAGAAGCATATTCGGCAGATTCGATTACAAGTCAATTGAATTCTTTTCATCATTTTTATTTATGCAACAGACTTTATCTGTTGAATCTTGCCAGCATTTACACAACCGGCTTTGAATGTCCGGATACCTCGCGCGTTATTCCGGAACTGCTGAGCATGATGAAAGATGTCAGAGCAATCTATAGGGCATACAATACAAGTTACCCGGCTATGGCCTTATCGAAGGAGTATCTTGAATTGTATGATCAGGCGACGGCTTTTGTATTTACACAACCCAGCAATCTTGTAGCGTTTGATCACTTTATCTTTATTCAGCAATACATCAACCCGTTGTATAAATTGAATCAAAAACTTATTCTTGAATATAACGTTTCGAGCAAAAGTTTTGTAGACTATTCCTTAAATAAAAATGCCACATCTATTTTTGATAAGAATTTATATTCCGGGCAAAATACAAAAGGCATTTTCTTACGGGTAACCGATTCAACGGTATTGGCGGATATAAATGATTTAGGTAAACTGCTATTTTATGATCCCTTGCTTTCAGGAAATAATCAGCGCAGTTGTGCTTCCTGTCACATGCCAACGCAGTACTTTACAGACACAGTCAACCAAACCGGCTTGCAGTTCAATCGTAAAGATCGGCTACTGAGAAATACTCCGTCGTTATTGAATGTAAAATACAATCATTTGTTGATGCTTGACGGTGCACATATAAGCATGCAGAATCAGGCAAAGAGTGTAATTTTCAATCCGACAGAAATGGGCGCTTTAGAAAAAGAAACATTGCAAAAAATACTGAGTTGTAAAGAATACAAAGACCGGCTTACAAATCTGTTGCCTTATACGCCACAGGAAAAAGTAATCACCATTGATCACATTACATCTGCGCTTACGGTTTATTATACAAAGTTCAGTAACTATTACGCACCGTTTGACGAAGCCATGCTTTCAAATAAGAACGTTGATGTAAACGTGCAGGCAGGATTTAATTTATTTATGAGTAAAGCACAATGTGCTACATGTCATTTTGTGCCGCAATTCAATGGTGTTAAACCACCGTATGTAAATTCAGAATTTGAAGTAATAGGCGTGCCATCGGATCCTTCTTTTCAAGAACTAAGCAGTGATAAGGGCAGGGCGGTTGTTCATGCTTCTGAAGAAATGCAGCATGCATTCAGAACAGGCTCTCTGCGGAATGCTGAATATACCAAACCATACATGCACAATGGTATTTTGAAAAGCTTAACCGAGGTGGTGGAGTTCTATAACAATGGTGGCGGCGCGGGCCGCGGACTGGACGTGCCAAACCAGACACTCTCATCTGACTCTTTACATCTAACTCCTGAAGAGATTGGCAAAGTGGTTGTGTTTATGAAATCACTGAATGAAAAAATTATGTTTGAAAAACCGCCGGTTGCTTTACCGGTATCTAAAGATAAAATGCTGAACCAACGCAAAGTTGGCGGCGAATATTAACTGATTTCACTTACTGGATTTATGTATTTACGTTTGTTTATTATTCTGTTTTGTATTGCTTTTATTATTGATGCATGTACTGCACAAAAAAAGATCACCTATGAATTCCCCGATGCGATGTCTGAGCCGGTTCAGGCCGAATATACTAGACTGTGTGAGAAAGGGCGGGTTTTATATGAAATCAATTGTGCTTCCTGCCATACAAAAAAAGTAAAAGGAAAAATGGTTATACCGGAATTTACACAGGAGCAGTTAGGCGCTTATTCTATACGGATTGCCAATGCGACACATGAAGAAAATGTTTCTGAAGCGCGCGTATCCGCAGAAGAACTCACATTGATTACGTATTTTCTTACGTACAGCAAAAAGAGCAAAAAGTAAGATGAATAAAATTCATCAAAGGATATAAATAAAAAAGTCCTCTGTTATCAGAGGACTTTTTTATTTATTGTTAAAGAGATAATTATTTTTTATCTCCGTCTACTTCTTCAAACTCAACGTCTGTTACGCTATCTGAAGGGCCAGACTGACCTGCGCCTGCTCCCGGCTGACCAGCACCTTGTTCAGCGCTGTACATTTCCTGGGAAGCTGCCTGCCATGCTGTATTGATTGCAGCCATCGCTACATCAATTGCAGAGATGTCTTTTGCTTCAAATGCTTTTTTCAAGTCTGCTAAAGCACCTTCGATTGCAGATTTGTTACCAGCAGAAAGTTTGTCGCCAAACTCTTTCAATTGTTTTTCTGTCTGGAAGATCATAGAGTCAGCCTGATTGATTTTTTCAATCTTCTCTTTCTCTTCTCTGTCTCTGCCTTCGTTTGCTTTCGCTTCGTTTTTCATACGCTCGATTTCATCAGCAGATAAACCTGAAGATGCTTCGATACGGATTTTTTGTTCTTTACCAGTTCCTTTATCTTTTGCAGATACGTTCAGGATACCGTTTGCATCAATATCAAACGTTACTTCAACTTGCGGCACACCACGTGGTGCAGGAGGAATATCTCCTAAGTGGAAGCGACCGATAGATCTGTTGTCTTTTGCTAATGCGCGCTCACCTTGTAATACATGGATCTCAACAGAAGGCTGGTTATCTGATGCAGTAGAGAATACTTCAGATTTTTTAGAAGGAATAGTAGTATTCGCTTCAATCAATTTCGTGAACACACCACCCATTGTTTCGATACCAAGAGATAGAGGAATAACATCTAACAATAAGACATCTTTCACTTCACCTGTTAATACACCACCCTGGATTGCTGCACCTAACGCTACTACTTCATCCGGGTTAACACCTTTAGAAGGTTTTTTACCGAAGAATTTTTCAACTTCATCCTGGATTCTAGGAATACGTGTAGAACCACCTACAAGGATTACTTCATCGATCTGGCCAATTGATAAACCAGCATCTTTCAATGCCTGTTTACAAGGCTCAAGTGTACGTCTGATCAAGCTATCTGCAAGCTGTTCGAATTTTGCTCTTGTTAATGTTTTAACCAAGTGCTTAGGCATACCATTTACCGGCATGATGTAAGGAAGGTTGATCTCTGTAGAAGCAGAGCTTGATAATTCAATCTTCGCTTTTTCTGCAGCTTCTTTCAAACGTTGCAAAGCCATTGGATCCTGACGAAGATCTAAACCTTCTTCAGCTTTGAATTCACCTGCTAACCAGTCGATGATCACTTCATCAAAGTTATCACCACCCAAGTGTACATCACCGTTGGTAGATTTTACTTCAAATACACCGTCGCCTAATTCAAGTACTGATACGTCAAACGTACCACCACCTAAATCGAATACAGCAACTGTCATGTCTTTGCCTTTTTTGTCCATACCGTATGCTAACGCAGCAGCAGTAGGCTCATTGATGATACGCTTCACTTCTAAGCCGGCAATCTGACCTGCCTCTTTCGTAGCCTGGCGCTCTGCATCGTTAAAGTATGCAGGTACGGTAATAACCGCTTCTTTTACTTCATGGCCTAAGTATTCTTCTGCAGTAGACTTCATTTTCTGAAGGATCATTGCAGAAATTTCCTGAGGTGTATATTGTCTGTCGCCAATACGAACTCTTGGAGTATCGTTGCTACCTGATTCAATTTTGTATGTTACGCGATCAGCTTCTCCTTTTGATTCGCTGAATTTCTTACCCATGAAACGTTTGATCGAGCTGATCGTGTTCACCGGGTTTGTGATAGCCTGACGTTTAGCAGGATCACCCACTTTACGCTCACCGTTCTCAAGAAACGCTACAATTGAAGGCGTTGTTCTTTTACCTTCGCTATTAGGAATTACAACTGCCTCGCTGCCTTCCATTACTGCAACGCATGAGTTTGTTGTTCCTAAATCGATACCGATAATTTTTCCCATATCTATTTTTATTCTTGTGTTTACTTTTTAATCGTTTATATCCCTCAATGGCAATAGCTGTGCCAAGGCAGAATTATGACATTTTTATGACATATTGGCATTAATAGTGCGTTTTTTGACAGAAAAGGAGCTTTTTAGGAAAAAAGACGTATTAAAAAGCACTTCTTTTTGAATTCGGAAGCAAAGAAATACATAAATCAGAAGAAATAAAATGATATAAAAGATATGGACAGAAATCATCCGCCCATATAAATTAAAGATGTTTTTTACTGAATGCTTTCCAGAAATAGTTTCTTCGTTTCCGGCAGTTTGAATTTGCCTCCGTAGAAAGAAGTATGTGTTAAACTATTTGTGTCTTTAATGCCTCTTGAGGCAACACATAAATGCCTTGCTTCAATATATACGGCAACATTTTCTGTCAGTAAAATTTCCTGCAGGCAGCGGCCAAGTTCCATGGTAAGATTTTCCTGTACCTGCGGTTTACTCGCAAAAAACTGCACCAGTCTGTTTAATTTCGAAAGCCCTACAATCTTTTCGTTTGGAAGATAAGCAATATGCACCTTACCAATGATGGGCACAAAGTGGTGTTCGCAATAACTATATAAGGTAATATCTTTTTCAACCAGCATTTCCTCATAGTTAAGCACATTGTCGAATAATGTGATGGAAGGAAAATGCTGCGGATTGAGTCCGTTGAAAATTTCTTTTACATACATCCGGGCTACCCGGTCAGGCGTGCCTTTCAGGCTTTCTTTTTCTAAATCAAGACCCAACGTTTCCATAATTTTTGAAAAGTAAAAACGAATCTTTTCAATCTTTTCTATTTCTGCTTTATCTGTTTTGCTCGCAGCAAACACGGCAGAAATTACTTCTTCATCGTAATTCATTTTCAATACGGTTTGGTAATTAGTTTTTATCGGCCGTGATCTCTGTAAGCTTTCCCAATGTGAAGGCCGTAATTGCCATGACCAGGTCTCTTACAGCTACATCTGCATGGTGCCAGCTCGCCAGTAAACTTAATGCAATTAATACCAGCCAGGCCGATACAATATATGCGCCCAGGCGGGTCTGGAAAAGTACAATGATCCCGGCAGTAATTTCAATTACACCTACGGCCATCATAAAAGCAGAGGCACTTAATGGCAGCATGTCTGCTATGGCAGGAGATAAATATCCGCTCCAGTCGGTCAGTATATTGGTAAACTTGTCAAGACCGGCAACGATCGGTACAACAACAAATACAATTTTCAGAATTTGCCGGATTTTTTTTACTTCAGTGAAATTTTGAGTGTTCATAATGGTAAAGGTTAATTTGTAACATATTTTCAGGTTAGATACATCCGTAGAAAAAAGGTTACAAGGTGTTTTGTAACTTTATCCGGTTCTCTGCATCTAAATAAGAAAGCTCAAAAAAGAAATTTCAGATTTGTACTAAAAGAACAATATTATGGGAGTACCGAAACTACATGAATCAGGTATTAAAAAATTAGCCGATCAGGAGGTTGTGAAGCGGGTAATGGCGGGAGAAAAGGAGTTATTTGAAATTTTGATGCGCCGTCATAACCAGAAATTATACAGAATCATAAGAGGTTACATCATACAGGAAGAAGAAGTATTGGATGTGATGCAGGAAACTTACCTGAAGGCGTTTTATAAACTGGATGGCTTCAGGCTGGATGCGGAATTTTCTACCTGGTTGATCCGCATAGGTATAAATGAAGCTTTGCAATGGCTTAGAAAAAATAAAAGAATCATTCATATGGAAGATGCAAAAATCAGTCAGTTACACGAGAGCCAGCGTGCAGGCATCGATCATGCAAGCCCGGAATCGCGCTTGATCAATAATGAATTGAATCTTTTGCTTACTAAAAGTATTGACCGTATTCCTGAAACGTACCGGGTTGTTTTTATTATGTCGGAAGTGGAACAGATGTCGCAGGCGGAAATAGCAACTGCATTGGATATTTCTGTCAGCAATGTAAAGGTGCGTTTACACCGTGCGAAAAAATTAATTAAGGAAGAACTGTTCAGTCATTCAAATGCTGCTTCGGTGCTGGAGTTTGGCAGTCGTCGTTGCGACCAGCTGGTAGATGATGTAATGAAAATGATTTTGTAAAAATTTGTTTTATGTTTTAAGAATTGTTGTCGGCAATTCTTAAAACATAAAACGTAATACTCAAACTTATAAAGACGATAATCCGAAAATATACATTCTCAGATCTTTGATCACTTTGTTATCGATCTCACTCCATTCAACACCGATATTATCTTTAGGGCTTAACAAGACAATTTTGCCGTCTTTTTTAGCCGCAACGGCATCAAACTTTTTTGAATAAAAATTAATCAGCTCGGTTTTTAAAGCCTGCAGACTGCTGTCATTCTTAGGATAAGCATATACTTCAATGGAAGCCAGCTGGAGTTTATCGAAATGGTAAATAATATCCGCCTGTTCTGTTGCTTCAAGGGGAACAGTGTAAGTAATGCTGCCTGCGTCTTCCTCGATCTTCTGTAACGATGGTTCTGTTATACTTGCTGTACTCGCACCAAGACGTTTGCCTCTGAACAGGGCAGTATCCGTCTCCATCAGCAATTTGAATTTGTTTGAATACCCGTACAGCGGATCCGGAATGCTATCCGTACCGGAAGTATCAGTTAAAACCATGTTTGAGTTTTCGGAGGCATTGTCACAGGAAAAAAAAGCCGGTGCCAGGCAAACGAGAAAGAGAACGCGTATCAGGTGTTTCATTTATTTTACTTCTTTTATAGCTAATTGTCCGCAGGCAGCATCAATGTCCTTGCCGCGGCTTCTTCTAATATTAACAATAATTCCTTTGTCAGTCAATACTTTTTTGAATTGTTCCAGTTTGTCTACCGAAGTGTTTATGAAGTCGGCCTCCTGAATCGGGTTGTATTCAATGATGTTGATTTTGCACGGAATGTTTTTTGCAAACGCGTACAATTCTTTTGCATCCTGCACCGAATCATTCACGCCGTCAAATACAATGTATTCAAAGGTAATAGCAGAGCCGGTCATTTTATAAAAATGCAGCAAGGCTTCTTTCAATACATTCAGGTTGTTTGTTTCATTGATCGGCATGATGGTATTACGCTTTTCATCATTAGCCGCGTGTAAGGATAATGCCAGTCTGAATTTTACTTTATCATCCCCAAGCTTGGTAATCATTTTGGCAATGCCCGCAGTAGAAAGCGTAATACGTTTGGATGCAATATGCAAACCATCTTCAGCGGTAACTTTATCTATTCCCTTTAAAACATTTGCATAGTTCAGCAGTGGCTCACCCATACCCATTAATACAATGTTGGTAAGAGGAGTCTGGTAATGTTCTTCAGCTGCTTCTTTAATCAGTACAACCTGGTCATAAATTTCATACGGCTCAAGATTGCGTTTGCGGTCCATGTAACCTGTTGCGCAGAACTTACACGTAAGCGAGCAGCCCACCTGCGAAGAGATACAAGCGGTCATGCGGTCGTCGGCCGGTATCAATACGCCTTCCACCAGATAACCATCATGCAGTTTGAAACCGAATTTTATGGTGCCGTCGTTGCTTACCTGTTTTTGTGAGATGGTAACGGGATTGATCGTGAAATTATTTTCTAATAACGTACGTGTTTCTTTTGAAAGATTGCTCATGTTTTCAAAAGAGCGGGCAGAGCGTTTCCATAGCCATTCATATACCTGTTTGGCACGAAATGCTTTTTCACCCGAGGCTACAAAAAAATCCTTAAGCTCCTCAGCACTAAGGCTGCGGATACACTTTTTTTTGATTTCTGTTGTTGAAGTCTGCATACTGCAAAGGTACAACATTCAGCCGACTAAAATGGATTTATGTAATGAGATTGGTTTTAATGCATGTTATAAAATGAATGAAATATTGTCATTCTGAGGCTGAATTTTTATATTTAAATAAGCACTTTTGACAGGTAAAGTACTTGAATTTCTGCTTAATAAAGACAATTTGGCTTATTTTACCACGTAGAGAGTATTTGGTTCATACTTTGAAAAACAGCTAACCGGAGGAAAAAAATATGAATATCAATAATTATACGATCAAAGGGCAGGAGGCATTTCAGAAAGCTATGGAAATTGCTGCTGCCAACGAACAGCAGTCCATTGAATCTGTTCACTTGCTGAAAGGAATCATTGTTGCAGATGAGAATGTTGTTCCTTTCTTATTCAAAAAAAATAATATCAATCCTGCAACATTCAACCAGGCATTGGATGCTGTTATTAAAACCTACGGAAAAGTTTCCGGAGGCAACCCGTATTTATCGAACGACGCTACACAGGTATTGAACAAAGCCACAGCTTTGGCTAAAGAATTCGGCGACGATTATATCTCGATCGAACACATGCTGCTGGCATTGGTTTCAGGGAAAGATAAAGCTGCAACTTTATTAAAAGATGCAGGACTTACGGAAAAAGGCTTGCGCGCTGCGATTCAGGAGTTGCGTGGTTCCAGCAAAGTGACCGACCAGCATGCGGAAGGAAAGTACCGTTCGCTTGAAAAATATTCCAAGAACTTAAATGATCTGGCGCGTTCAGGTAAGATCGACCCGGTGATTGGCCGTGATGAAGAGATCCGCAGGGTATTGCAGATCCTGTCGAGGAGAAGCAAGAACAACCCGATCCTGTTGGGTGAGCCGGGTGTAGGTAAGACAGCAATTGCGGAAGGCCTTGCACAGCGTATTGTTTCAGGTGACGTGCCTGAAAATCTGAAAACCAAACAACTCGTTTCTTTGGACATGGGTTTACTGGTTGCCGGCGCGAAATATAAAGGTGAGTTTGAAGAGCGTTTAAAATCAGTGATCAAAGAAGTAACCGATTCAGACGGTGAAATTATTCTGTTCATTGACGAGATCCATACATTGATTGGAGCAGGCGGCGGCGAAGGAGCGATGGATGCGGCAAACCTGTTAAAGCCGGCGCTTGCTCGTGGTGAGCTACATGCAATTGGTGCAACCACATTGAAAGAATACCAAAAATATATTGAAAAGGATAAAGCACTGGAACGTCGTTTTCAGGCAGTGGTTGTAGATGAGCCCAGTGCGCAGGATGCAATTTCCATTCTTCGCGGGATCAAGGAAAAGTATGAAGTACACCATGGGATCCGGATCCAGGATGACGCGATCATTGCAGCTGTTGAATTATCTCAGCGCTACATCAGCGATCGTTTTCTGCCCGATAAGGCCATCGACTTAATGGATGAAGCCTCTGCGAAACTCCGCATCGAGCTGGATTCCATGCCGCAGGAGCTGGACGAAATTCTTCGCCGCATCATGCAGCTGGAGATTGAACGTGAAGCGATCCGCAGGGAAAATAATAAAGAGAAAGAAACCATCCTTTCTCGCGAGCTTGCAGAATTGAATGAGCAGAAGAGCCAGATCATGGCTAAGTGGCAGGAAGAAAAACGTGTGATCGATGGCTTGAAGCAGGCGAAAGAAGACATTGACCGCTTCAAGATGGAAGCAGAGCAGGCTGAGCGTAACGGCGATTATGGTAAGGTTGCAGAGATCCGTTATGTAAAAATTCAGGAATCGGAAAAGCAGTTGGCTGAATTTAATAAACAATTGCAGGAGCTGAAAAAGACACTGGGTTCTTCGATGCTGAAAGAAGAAGTGACACCTGAAGATATTGCAGAGGTTGTAGCAAAATGGACCGGTATACCGGTTTCAAAAATGCTGCAGAGTGAGCGTGAAAAATTACTGCACCTGGAAGAGGAGCTGGGTAAACGTGTAGCCGGACAAGCAGAAGCAATTGCAGCAATCTCCGATGCAGTCCGCAGAAGCAGAGCAGGCCTGCAGGATCCGAAGCGTCCGATCGGTTCTTTCATCTTCCTCGGCACAACCGGGGTTGGTAAAACCGAACTGGCAAAAGCATTGGCTGAATATTTATTCAACGATGACAATGCGATGGTACGGATTGATATGTCTGAATACCAGGAACGCCATGCGGTAAGCCGTCTGGTAGGTGCGCCTCCGGGCTATGTGGGGTATGATGAAGGCGGACAATTAACCGAAGCTGTGCGTCGTAAACCATATTCCGTAATCCTGCTGGATGAAATTGAAAAAGCACATCCGGATGTATTCAATGTGTTGCTGCAGGTATTGGACGATGGACGATTGACGGATAACAAAGGCCGTGTAGCAAACTTTAAGAATTCGATCATCATTATGACTTCCAATATGGGCGCGCATGTGATCCAGGAGAATTTTGAAAAGATGACTCCGATAAACGAAGAAGAAATAATCGAATCTACGAAAACAGAAGTGATGGACTTATTGCGTAAAACCATTCGTCCGGAGTTTTTGAATCGTGTCGATGAAGTGATCATGTTCAAACCATTATCGAGAAAAGAGATCCGTAAGATTGTTGCGATACAGTTTGGTTTGATCCAGAAACGTCTTGAAGAGAACGGAATCAAAATTGAGGCAAGTCCGGAAGTATTGGACAAACTGGGTGAGCTTGGATTTGATCCTCAGTTTGGAGCACGTCCGTTGAAGCGTGTGATGCAGCGTTTGATCCTGAATGAATTGTCGAAAGAAATTCTTTCCGGTAATATTCAAAAAGAAAGTGTTGTAGGCATAACGCTTGACGACGATGGTAATCTGCAGTTTCTGAATTTAGATAAAGTTGAGATTTAAAAAAGGTAGATGGATAGAGAGCCGCGGCCGGGAAACTAGCCGCGGCTTTTTTGTTTTAAGGCATGACTATTTTATACATAAACTCTCCAAGGGGTTTAACCCCTTGGAGAGTTTTCTATTAACGGCAACTTTAAATAATTCCCTGCCGTTGTTGGTGTTCCCGCCGGCTATACTATTTTTATAATGAGCAGAAAACAATG
>NZ_JBQCDF010000271.1:0-13158 GCF_051961495.1 Cytophaga sp.
TGCTGTTATCTGTGTCAACATACGCACTTTCCAATAAGGATATTGTTGGCAATTGGGTTGAACATGATCGGAAACTTAAATTCGGGTTTGACGAAAAAGACATTTTGATAAAAGGAAACCAAAGTGAATCTGATTTTTTTATCATTTTCGGGAAAGATTCGATCTGTTATGAAAAAGCAAATTTATTAGGAGATAAGTTTGTTGTGAGAAAGGATAGCATCATTGAATTCTTTTCTCCCAAAAGTGACTTAAAAAGCGGCGGATATAAAAAGTACCGACTTGTTGAATCTTCACAGGACAGGCTTGTTATAGAACAATATTATCGTGCAACCGGAAACGAAATAGTTTATCAGTACACTATGATCAGATATACTAGAGAAATCCCTTCGCCAATCAGTGATTTTTATGCATCAATATATAAACCCGATCAAATACTTTTTTATGCCTCAACCATGCCGCAATACCCTGGCGGAGAAGTAGCAAAGAAAGAATTTATACAGAAACATATAACCCATTTATCTGCTTCTAAAATAATTTTCTCTGTAGTTATTGATACATCAGGCAATATATCGAAAGTAGAATATCGTCTGGGCACACCTTTTGAAGATGCAAAAATGATAACAACCATGCTAAGACAAATGCCTGAATGGAGCCCGGGAAAAAATAATGATCAGTTAGTATTTGTCCGTATGTCAATGACTATCGCTATCAGTAAACCATAGTAGGGAGTTGACTAACGCCGTTGTCGGAGTTCCCGGACAATAAATGGTTATTAAACGGCAGTATGCTATTTTCCCGGGTCTCCGACAAGCTATCTCTATAAAGCTCTGATATGTGTTATTGAATTCATTTAAATAATGAGCAGGTATTTTTTGTTGTTTCGCTAATGCAGGCTTGTTGGAGACCCAGGGAATTATCAGTTATTCATAAAACAGTTTTTTGTTTACCTTGGGAACTCCGACAAGGGCGGAGGCCTCGGCGCTGTGATGTAAATGATTTAGCTGGTTAGGATAGGGTAGTGGGCTGTTGGCCGTTGGCACAACAGCGGGTTGAGTCGTGGTTAAGCAAGATGTTGGTGATGCCAACAGGAGTGAAAATAGATTGATTCTCTTTGCTCACTAAAAGGTGATTTAAAAAATCTTTATAATTATTATAAGATGAGTTAGGTCCGAATGATATAAAATAAGTGCAAATATTTAATAATTCAGTTCGACCAATCTTAGATAAATAATCATCTATTGATTTGCCTTCATCATTAAAAAGTCGATGATAATCTATGATTACACTTATTTGCATGAAAATGTAGATTAATAGTTGTTAAGTTCTATTAAATAGAATCATTCCTCCACTAGACTTATCCCTCACTTTTCCACCCAAACCCCTCATTCCCAAACTTCCCGCCCCAAGCCCTTGCTTTTCTCCCAAAAACTACGTTATTTGTATATAATACGAACACGCTTTAGGGGTGTCCCGATAGAATACCAATTTAATCGCGACTGAGATTATACCCTTTGAACCTGATCAGGCTGATACCTGCGAAAGGAAAAAGTGAACCGAAAACCATTTCCCCGGTTTTCAACTCACCATCAATTTCTCATGCCCATAAAGCGTTTTGCTTAAACAGTTAAACCATTCACTTCATCTGTGTAATGAACGTTATTGTCAATAACAAAACACTTGAACTGCCTGATGCCGCTAAGCTCAGCGCGCTGTTCGAAAAACTCTCCATCGCCAGTCCGCAGGGGATTGCCATTGCTATCAACGAGCAGGTGGTACCGAAATCGGAGTGGGAGAGTTGTGTATTGAAAGACAATGACGCGGTATTACTTATTCGTGCAACTCAAGGAGGATAACACATGACTACACAAAACACCAACATGGCGCCGCAGATCACGCGCGAACCACTTACAGGATCTCAGAAGATCTATGTACAAGGAACACTGCATCCATCTGTAAAGGTGGCCATGCGTGAAATCAAACTGGAAGACACGGTGATCCATACAGGCGTAAAAGGCGCTGCGGAAAGACGCCAGAAGAATCCATCGGTTACGGTATACGATACCAGCGGCCCCTACACCGACCCGAACGTGGAGATCGATATCCGCAAAGGCTTGCCGCGTCTGCGCCAGCAATGGATCCTGGACAGAGGTGATGTGGAAGAACAAAAAGATTCGCTTTCTGAATATACCAATAAACGCAACAGCGATACATCGCTGGATCACCTGCGTTTCGAACACCTGAAGCAACCGCTGCGTGCAAAGCCGGGACAAAATGTTTCTCAGATGCACTACGCGCGTAAAGGTATCATCACGCCGGAGATGGAATACATCGCCATCCGTGAGAACAACCGCATCCAGGAACTACAGGCTGCAGACGGTTCTATCAAATCATTATGGGATCAGCACGAAGGACAAAGTTTCGGCGCGGCGATTCCAAAAGTAATTACGCCGGAGTTTGTGCGCGAAGAAGTAGCACGCGGCCGTGCAATCATTCCATCAAATATCAACCATCCGGAAAGCGAGCCGATGATCATTGGCCGTAACTTCCTGGTAAAGATCAATACAAACATCGGTAACTCTGCTGTAACATCTTCCATTGAAGAAGAAGTAGAGAAAGCGGTATGGAGCTGCCGTTGGGGCGGAGATACCCTGATGGATCTTTCAACAGGTAAAAATATTCATGAGACACGCGAGTGGATCATCCGTAACTGTCCGGTGCCGGTTGGTACCGTGCCGATCTACCAGGCGCTTGAAAAAGTAAACGGTAAGGCAGAAGATTTAACGTGGGAAATTTTCCGCGATACATTAATTGAGCAGGCTGAGCAAGGCGTAGATTACTTCACGATCCACGCAGGTGTGTTGCTGCGTTACATTCCATCTACGGCGAAACGTGTGACTGGTATTGTATCACGCGGCGGTTCGATCATGGCGAAATGGTGTCTGGCACATCACAAAGAAAACTTCCTGTATACACACTTCGAAGAGATCTGTGAGATCATGAAAGCATACGACGTTGCCTTCTCGCTGGGAGACGGTCTGCGTCCGGGTTGTTTGGCGGATGCCAACGATGAGGCACAGTTCAATGAATTAAAAACATTGGGTGAACTTACCGAGATCGCGTGGAAACACGATGTGCAGGTAATGATTGAAGGTCCGGGTCACGTGCCGATGCACATGATCAAGGAAAACATGGACAAGCAGTTGAAGGAGTGCCACGAAGCACCGTTCTACACGCTTGGTCCATTGACAACAGATATCGCTCCGGGTTATGACCACATCACATCTGCCATCGGTGCAGCCATGATCGGCTGGTTCGGTACGGCGATGTTGTGTTATGTAACACCGAAAGAACATTTAGGTTTACCGAATAAAAAAGACGTGAAGGATGGCGTAATGGCGTATAAGATAGCGGCTCACGCTGCCGATCTTGCGAAAGGCCATCCGGGTGCGCAGAACAGAGATAATGCATTGAGTAAGGCACGTTTCGAATTCCGTTGGGCAGATCAGTTCAACCTGTCGCTTGATCCGGATACAGCGCGTGAGTTCCACGATGAAACATTGCCGGCAGAAGGCGCGAAGATCGCGCACTTCTGCGCGATGTGCGGACCGCATTTCTGCTCGATGAAAATTACACAGGAAGTACGCGACTATGCAGAAGCAAACGGACTGAACGACACAGCCAGCCTGGAAGCAGGAATGAAAGCGAAGTCGGAAGAGTTTAAGAAGGTTGGTGGGGACTTATATGTTTAACATATAAGTAGAAATTCCAAAACACAAAAAACAAATTCCAAACTACTACGGAGTAGGAATTCCAAAAATCAAATACCAAAATCTCCTCACCGTGGTCTGTGGCACACAGGCCACGGAACTGTTAGATAAAGAAAGATGGCCTGTGTGTCACAGGCCATGGTGAAATTATAGCAGTTTGGAAAGAAATCACCTAAACCGTCCCATAAATGGAACGGCAATGAAGCCGGGCAAATCTTAATAATAAGAGCTGATTAGCTTTCATTGCCGTTGACTTTAGCCAACGGTTTGTAGAGCAGTTTGGAATTTGTTTTTTGTTATTTGGAATTTAACACTCGAATTTCCATTAGAGCAAAATAATAACTACTCATGTACTCTTCACTAGATAAACCATATGTATTAAGCATTGCCGGGCTGGATCCTACGGCTGGCGCGGGTATTCTGGCAGATGTGAAAACATTTACCGCAACCGGAAGTTATGGCTTCGCCGTGGCGACCTGTTTAACGGCGCAGACGGAAGATACCTGCGAGCATGTACAATGGTTTTCGGTCAAGGAGATTACAACGCAGCTAAAACCTTTGCTGGAGAATTATCCGATCAGCGTTACCAAGCTGGGTGCGCTGAAAGATCTGTCGATGGCGGAAGCGATCATTGATTACGTGTTGAGCATCAAGCCGGATATGAAGTTTGTACTGGATCCGATCCTGAGTACGACTTCCGGAAAAGAATTCATGAAGCTGAATGCGGATATTAAAATATTGCTTTCAAAAATTTATGTGCTGACACCAAACTACCCGGAAATACAGATGCTGACTGATGACCGGAATCCGCTGGAAGCAGCCATGATTCTATCGATGCATACGAATGTGTATCTGAAGGGCGGGCATTCCAACGAAGAGATTCTTGTAGATCGTTTGTTCGTACAAGGCGTGATGACGGAGTTTCCTAAAGAACGCAGTGTTGTTGCCAAGAAACACGGCAGCGGATGTGTACTTTCGTCTACGATTGCGTCTTACCTGGCGCAGGGAAATACATTAGCAGAAGCGAGTGAAAAAGCATCCAAATACATGTGCGGCTTTTTCAGTTCTTCTGAAACAAAATTAGGAATACATTAATAAACAAAGATGGCGATTTCAAACCTACATTACATTACGGATACCACGCAAGGCCTGGAGCCACTGCTGAAAGCAGGCTTGAATTGGGTACAGCTACGCGTGAAAAACCGCAATGAAAAAGAAATGTACAACCTGGCAGATTCGTTTGTGGCCTTGTGCGAAAAATACAAAGCATACTCCATCATCAACGATTATCCGAAGCTGGCCAGGCGTGTAGGTGCGGATGGTGTGCATCTTGGCAAAGAAGATATGCCGGTTGCGGAAGCACGTTCGATCCTGGGCAAAGATTTCATCATTGGCGGAACTGCAAACACCTTCGAGGATGTTGAAGCCTTGTACGAAGCCGGCGTGGATTATGTAGGACTTGGTCCCCTGCGTTTCACAGAAACAAAAAAGAATTTAAGTCCGGTGCTGGGCTTTGAAGGCTATGGCGAAATTCTGCAAAGCTGTTCTGTAAACGGCATCCGTGTTCCGATCATTGCTATCGGCGGGATTACCGTTCAGGACCTGGAACAATTGCATGATATAGGTTTGCACGGAGTAGCAGTGTCGTCAGCGATTAAGCGGGCTCAGAACCCGACAGCTGCTGTAAAACAGTTCTTAGGAAAATAATTGAAGTTACTTCAAATAACAGTTTATAAATTCCAAATAACAAAAAACAAATTCCAAACTGCTTTAGAATACATGCAGAATAAATCAATATATTTTATCCGTTTGGATTTTGGTATTTGGATTTTGGGAATTTCTACTCCGTAGTAGTTTGGAATTTGTTTTTTGTTATTTGGAATTTAAAATTAACTCATAATCCAACATACCATGAGTGATCAACTAAAAATAGCAGATAAAACATTCAACTCCCGCCTCTTCACCGGTACCGGTAAATTTGCTACGGGAGAGGAAATGTTTCATGCGCTGCAGGCTTCCGGTTCTGAACTGGTAACGGTTGCCTTGCGCAGGATAGACATAGATGGCCAGGAAGATGACATTCTGAAATGGCTGAAAAAAGGAAACTTTAACCTGTTGCCGAATACTTCCGGTGCGCGGAATGCGAAGGAGGCAGTGTTTGCTGCAACCCTTGCACGGGAAGCCTTGCAGACAAACTGGCTGAAGCTGGAAATTCATCCTGATCCGAAATATCTGATGCCCGATCCGATCGAAACGCTGAAAGCAGCAGAAGAGCTGGTGAAAGCCGGTTTTGTTGTATTGCCCTATATACATGCTGATCCGGTTGTGTGTAAACGATTGGAAGAAGTAGGTTGTGCCGCTGTGATGCCATTAGGTTCGCCGATTGGCAGCAACAAAGGTTTGCGTACACGCGACTTCCTGGAAATAATTATTGAACAAAGCAATGTACCAGTGATTGTAGATGCCGGTATCGGAGCACCTTCACAGGCGGCAGAAGCCATGGAGCTTGGTGCTTCTGCTGTGCTGGTGAATACAGCAATGGCAGTTGCCGGTGATACCAAAGCCATGGGTAAAGCCTTCGGCATGGCCGTTGAAGCCGGACGTATGGCGCATCTGGCAAAACTTGCTCCGGTAAGCAATGCCGCCCATGCCAGCAGTCCGCTCTTGTCTTTTCTGAATGATATAAATTAATACATGTCACAGTTTAAAGAAATTTTCGATCAGTATTCCTGGAAAGATGTATATGCTTCCATCTATGCTAAAAAAGCATTGGATGTAGAGCGTGCATTGTCCAAAGAGAATCTGGATCTGGAAGATTTCAAGGCATTGATCTCTCCGGCGGCGGCTCCTTATCTGCCTGCCATGGCGGAACGCAGCCATCAGCGTACCTTACAGCGTTTCGGTAAAACTATGCAGATGTATGTGCCGCTGTACCTGTCGAACGAGTGCCAGAACATCTGTACCTATTGTGGCTTCAGCATGGATAACAGACTGCGTCGTAAAACACTGAGTGACGAAGAAATCATCCGTGAAGCAAAAGCCATAAAGGAAATGGGCTTCGATCATGTGCTGCTGGTAACGGGAGAGGCGAATCAACTGGTTGGTGTGCCGTATTTAAAACATGCGATTGAAATCCTTCGTCCATATTTTGCACAGATCTCCATTGAAGTGCAGCCGCTGGATGAAGATGAATATAAAACCCTGATTGATGCAGGCGCTTATGCCGTATTGGTCTATCAGGAAACGTATCACCAGGAAGAATATAAAACACACCACCCGAAAGGAAAGAAATCAAATTTCTATTACCGTCTGGATACGCCGGATCGTGCGGCGCGCGCAGGTGTAGATAAGATTGGTTTGGGTGTGCTGATCGGTTTGGAAGACTGGCGCGTAGATAGTTTCTTCACCGCCCTGCATTTAAATTACCTGGAAAAACAATACTGGCAAACGAAATATTCCTTGTCGTTTCCGCGCTTGCGGCCATATGTAGGGAATACAGAGCCGAAAGTGATCATGAATGACCGCGAACTGGTGCAGTTGATCTGTGCATATCGTTTGTTCGATCAGGAACTGGAGCTTTCCATTTCCACACGCGAAACGGAAGCGTTCAGGAATCATATTATAAAACTGGGCATTACCTCTATGAGTGCCGGTTCTAAGACAAATCCGGGCGGCTATGTGGTAGAGAAGGAGTCACTCGAGCAATTCGAAATCTCCGACGAACGTACACCGCAGGAAATTGCAGCGATGCTGAAAGATGCGGGCTATGAAGCGGTATGGAAGGACTGGGCACAGGCGTATGATGTGTAGCTGAAGATTCTGAGTAGAAATTCCAAATAACAAAAAACAAATTCCAAACTTCTTTAGAATAAATCAATATATTTTATCCGTTTGGATTTTGGTATTTGATTTTTGGAATTTTTACTCCGTAGTAGTTTGTAATTTGTTTTTTGTTATTTGGAATTTTACTAAGTAAACATTTAATATTAAAACATGAGTCGTTACTCTCGTCAAACCATCCTTCCCGAAGTTGGCCTCGCTGGCCAGGCTAAACTCACCAACGCTTCTGTACTGGTTGTAGGTGCAGGTGGTTTGGGTTGTCCGGTGTTATTGTACCTGGCGGCGGCAGGCGTAGGCCGGATCGGTATTATTGATGCGGATAAAGTAGATGTTACAAATCTGCAGCGTCAGGTATTGTATACAACCGAAGACGAAGGCAAGTCGAAAGCGGAAACGGCAGCGAAGCGCTTGAGTGCATTAAATCCTGAAATAAATATTGATGTATATCCGGTATGGCTGTCGAAATCCAATGCACTGGATATTTTTTCTTCTTATGATATTATTGTTGATGGTTCTGATAATTTCGCTACACGTTACCTGGTGAGCGATGCATGCGTAATCTTAAACAAGCCCCTGGTATTCGGTTCAATCTTTAAATTTGAAGGACAGGTAAGTGTTTTTAATTACAAAGGCGGCCCTACCTATAGATGTTTGTTCCCTGAACCTCCTGCTGCCGGTGAAGTTCCGAACTGTTCGGAAATTGGTGTGATTGGTGTGTTGCCGGGAATTATTGGTACGCTGCAGGCCAATGAAGTAATCAAGATCATTCTGGAGAAAGGGGATGTGATGAGCGGCGTGTTGTATATGTATGATGCACTGAGCAATGATGTGCAGAAACTGAAAGTATTTAAAGATCCGGTTGCAAGCGTTGTTAAAGAACTTGGCACGTATGAAGAGGTTTGTGAAATGTCGCCTGATATTGATAAGAAAACATTTGATACGTGGAAAGCAAAGCATGTTGTCTTTCAACTGATCGATGTGCGGGAACCGCATGAATATGAACAGAAAAATATCGGCGGAGAATTAATTCCGATGAATACTGTTAAAGATAACCTGAACCGTATCCGCGAAGATGTTCCTGTGATTGTGCATTGCCAGATGGGCGGCCGCAGCAGAAAGATCGTTGACTTTTTGTATGGGAAAGGATTTAAAAATGTTTACAATTTAAAAGGCGGCTTGCAGGAATTTTAATTTATGCTTAAATATTCGTGTAAAGTTTAGAGTGTAAAGTGTAATCGTTTCTTAAGAAGAAATTTCCTTGGTCTGTATAGTTCACCAACCACTATTTCTTAATTGAATAATCGTTTGTTATAGCAGCTCTCCAAGGGTTATTAGCCCTTGGAGAGCTGCTATAAGATCAAATCTTATTTAGAATTAACTGCTTATTATTAAGAAAACGAAAGCTCCGATGTTTTTAAAACCCTGGAGCTTTGCTATGAGAAACGTTGCAGTGGTTCCTCCGTTTGTAATTTGTGTTTTGTTATTTGGAATTTAACGCAGCTGTATAAATCCTATCAAATGCCTCAACCGGTTTCTCGCTCTCCCAAACAGCACCAAGAATGGCCGCTCCGTCGAACCCGCTGTTCTTAACCAACGCAATATTTTCTCCGGTGATCCCGCCCAAACCGACTACCGGAATGGTTGTTTTGTTTTTTAAATCAGATACCATTTGCGATAATGTTGCCGCGGTATTATTTATGCCGTAGTTTTTTTTTGAAATACTTTTGAATAAGGGACTAAAAAAAATATACTCAAAGGGTATAGAAAGGTTTGCAGCGTCTGCTATGTTATGTAAAGATGTTGAGATTACTTTTACATCCGGATCAATTTCTTTTGCATCATTCCTGTCACGCTCTTTCAGGTGAACTCCTTTAACAGCAAACTCTTTTGCTAAATCATGATGTTCATGTAAAACCATGTGTGAAAGAATACTTGCATAATCTGTCAGGTATGATCGGTACGCTTCTTCAGTAAAATCAGGCTTTCGCACGTGTATGGTGATATTATATGCACGTACCAGCGCATGCAATATTGCTGCTTCATGCGGATGATTTTCTTCGGGGGTGAATACGATGATGTTGAACATGAATTAAAAATACAACCTAACATTGATTAATGAAAATTCTTTCTTAATTTATATATAGTTAAATACATCAGCTAACCAAAGATAACCAACATGAAAAAGATAATACTTATCACCTCATTACTACTAACAAGCCTGTTGTCTCAGGCACAAATAGATTCTGTCCGCATGATTCATTCCATAGGGTTTGGATATCAGTACACACAGTTTGACGGTTTATCAGATCAGATGAAGACCAATTTCGGCAATGATTATAATATTGATGCCGGCGCTTTTTCAATGAATTTTTCCGGTTATACCATTTGCCACAGATTCATGTTTGGCGGTGAGTTTGGCGGGTTGCAACGCAGAGTCACAAACGACGAATTTATGTCTACCAATATATCTCAGGGATTCGGTTATTTTAATTTTGGATATCTGGTTTTAGACAAACCCAAATGTATGGCATTTCCGTTTATCGGTATTGGCGGCGTATACAGCGGCATGGTTATTAAAAATAAAACAAATACCGATTGGGTTGATCCGGACTTTATGATACGTGCCAATCAAAAGGGAAATTTTTCTTCCCTCGGTGGAAGTATTAATGCAGGTATTTCATACAGAAAAATATGCAACCATACCCGTTATGGAAAACAACTTCAGCTGGGTATTGACCTGGGTGTACATATCACTCCGCAAAATAATATGTGGATGTATAACGGATCCGATGAAAAAGTAGGTTCCTTCGGAACAGCAAATAATATAGGATATTATGCCCGCATAACCATTGGCGGACTTATGACCAAAGTATTTGACAGAAGTGAGTATATGCGAAAATAAAAATTAATACTGCCAACATATTACTAAATACGTTGGCAGTATTAATTTAGTATTATCAAAAATACCTTAGATCAATTTCCTGTTTGAAGCGCTTCTTTTTTAAAGAAGCAGGCCAGTAACAAAACATTTTTTCCATATAGCCAATATCCTGAATAACCAGGATCTGAGCTTCACCTACAACAAGTTCACGTTCATGATTATTTATATAATCATTGATATATGTGTTAAGTTCCTCGTCTGATAATTTCGGATGGTTAATGTAGTAGGTATACATTTCTTCTGAAATGACGAAACTGCTTTTTCCCAGAGCTGTCTTATAACCTTCCATCTGAACAAATTTTTGTTTATACTTTTTATTTGCAGCATCTGTTCCTGAGAAATCAAAATCAATATTTTTAATAGAGGAGTCTGCTTTTAATGCAACATAATTTTTAGTAAAGGCTATAACTGTAAAGACATGATTATTGATTGTATATTTTTTCCCTATGTCAGATTTGGTAATTGTAACAGTATTAAATTCTGCCGGAGCACTAATCTCATATTCTATAAATCCTTTATATGTTTTTCCCTCTGTATGCTTGGGTAATTTAAAATCAAGCGTGTAACGGACCGGTTCGTTATTTTTATAATATTGACCGATAGCGACGGAAACTTTCCCCGTATCAATCTGTACTTTTTGGTTCTTTTCATTTACAATGCTGTATGAAATTAATTCTGTTTTGAAAAGATCACAATCCTGTTTGATTATCCCTTTCGGGAATAATCCATATAAAGATATATATTCTGAGGATACATCACTTTTTATTGTTGCGTGCAACGAGTCTATTATAGCATCAGTATTTTTCAATGCCGGACTTTGCCAGGGAAGTATGGTTGCAGGATCAACTGTTTTTGAGATCATAGAATCGTTTGTATACATTTTGGTATACGCACTTTTTCTTACCCATTTAATAAAATCAACATCTTCTTTTGAAAAATTTTGAGCTTTGATCAATACAGGTAGTAAAAGTAAAAATGGAAGAATAAAAGGCGGAATTATTTTTTTCATAAAGGCAGAATTATTTTTAGTGGTAACTGATTATTATAATTTAAACAATATATGATAGTTATTATCATACAAATTACATGCCTTAATTTGATGTTGATATAAAAAACAGAATTATTTTCAGATAAAGTCTGTTACTTTTTAATCAGTGTTGATTATTCACAAGGTTGTGAGGGAGGACCTGTTTTTTTCTATATAAAATAGAAATAACCTTCAGAAATCATAGCTGTTTAATTTCAAGTTTCATGGAATATGTTGTAAAAAAACGATATGTAGATTTTTAATTGGCAGATATCAAAAATAGTTTTAGATTCAAACTATAAATGAAACAGAAACTATGGAAAATAAGAAGAATGTTGTAGTTGTTGGCGGCGGCTTTGCAGGTGTGCAGCTGATTAAAAATTTAGATCAGAAGTTATTTAACGTAACCTTGCTGGATAAAATTAATCATCATCAGTTCCAACCTTTATTTTATCAGGTAGCAACTTCTCAGCTGGAGCCGTCAAGTATTTCATTCCCCTTCCGTAAAATTTTTCAAAAATATAAGAATGTCCAGATTCGTTTAGCAGATGTAACGGCAATCAATCCTCAGGCAAATACTGTACATACTGACATCGGTGATTTTACTTACGATTATCTTGTTATCGCCGCAGGTTGTAAAACAAATTTTTTTGGTAATAAAATAATTGAAGAGAATGCGTACACCTTAAAATCAACCAGTGACTCCATTGCGTTGCGTAATCATGTATTGATCAATTTTGAAAAGATCATGTATGCATCGAAAGAAGAACAGGAAGCCCTCTTCAATATTGTGATTGTAGGTGGCGGGCCTACGGGTGTTGAACTTGCCGGCGCCTTTGCAGAGATTAAAAAAAATATTCTACCTAAAGATTATCCCGGAATTGATTTTTCAAAACTACGGATCCGGTTGGTAGAAGGTAGCAAGAATACATTAAACAGCATGAGTGATCTTGCACACAAAGCTTCCAGAATGTACCTGGAAAAAATGGGCGTGGAAGTGCAAACGGAATTGGTTGTTAAAAATTACGACGGAAAAATTGCTGAATTAAGTAACGGAGAAAAAATTCCGACGGCAAGTCTGATCTGGGCGGCCGGTGTTACTACCAATACATTTGAAGGATTGAATGATTCTGTATACGGGCCGGCAAAACGGATGAAGGTTGACCGTACAAGTTTGGTGTCAGGTTATACCAATGTATATGCAGTTGGTGATATTGCGTACATGGAAACACCGAAGTATCCGAAAGGGCACCCACAGCTGGCCAATGTGGCAATCAATCAGGCAAAGAATTTAGCTGCCAATCTTAAAGCGCTGCAAAAAAATAAAACGCTGAAAGAATTTGAGTATAAAGATCTCGGTTCCATGGCAACCATTGGTAAGAACAAGGCAGTTGTGGATTTACCTTTTATCAAATTCAAAGGTTTTTTTGCCTGGCTGACATGGATGTTTGTACACCTGATGCTGATCTTAAGTGTAAAAAACAAACTGATTATATTCATCAACTGGGCATGGGCGTATATCACCAAGGACACATCGCTGCGGTTGATATTGACGCAGAAAAAGAATTATGAATTATGAATTA
>NZ_JBQCDF010000272.1:0-12888 GCF_051961495.1 Cytophaga sp.
CGTTTGTTTTTTAGTTGCCATACAACCTCTCAATGGTCTTGTTTAGGAACCGTTATCTTGTGTACTTCTTCTTTTACAAAGTCCGGATGCAACCTTACAACTTCTCCAAACACAATAACTGCTGGCGAAGAAATACCTGTCTTTTTTACAACATCAACAATTGTTCCAACGGTTCCGGATACGAACTGTTCATCGGGCATGGTGCCATTATGGATAATCGCTACCGGCAGCTGATCTTTACCTTCATCTATAAACAGCTGAGCAATGTCTTTTAATTTAGTCATTCCCATTAATACAACAACCGTGGCATTTGACTTAGCCGCAATCTGTATATCTGCCGAAAGTTCATGATCTCTGGTTGTACCGGTAAGTACCCAGAAGCTATCATTTACACCTCTTCTAGTTAATGGAATGCGCTGCAGCTCCGGCACAGCTATGCTGCTCGAAATACCAGGAATAACAGCAGTTTTGATATTGAATGATTCAACGTATACCAGCTCTTCATGACCTCTGCCAAAGATAAATGGGTCACCGCCTTTTAAGCGCACAACATGACCATATTTCAATGCATTTTCAACCAGCAATGCATTGATCTCTTCCTGCGGAAACTGGCAAACACCTTTCTTCTTTCCTACAAAAATCTTAATTGCACTGATCGGAGCAAAACTCAATATATAGTCGTGTATCAATGCATCATACAAAACCACATCAGCCGTTGATAAGGCATTCATTCCCTTCAAGGTGATCAATTCCGGATCACCGGGACCTGCGCCTACCAATGTAACTCTAGGTTCTACCATAATTAAACAGTAACCAAAGCTTTTGCTCTGTATGCTTTTATCTGCTCAACAAATTTTTCTGCACCGGCGATATAACTATCTGCGAATTCTTTTGTTGGTTCATGCGCACTCATGCTTAATACCTCAGCAGCAAACGTGCTGTTATTAGCAAAAGTAAATTTGTTTGTGCTTACCAAATGCTTATCAAAGTCGTTGATCATTGCAATCTGTGTATTGCATGCAACACCTTCTCCTGTTAAAATAGCTTTTGCCCCGCATACATATGTTGCATATGCTGCATAAATAGCGTCTGCAGAAGTTGCATTCTGCTGCAGGCGTTTTGCCCACTTCAATTTTTCTTCTGTATCAATGATCAATGTACCAACCAGGTCAATCATTACACCCGCGCATTCACCAACACCAACTTCAGTAACATATTTCTCCTCATGACCAAGATCAATATAATCTCTGTCTGTCAATGTTTCCAGATCAGACAATGGCTTTAACAATTTGTAGAAATACATTTTATCTGCAGCCACTTGTCTTCTGTAGTAATCATTGAAGTATTCACCTTCCGCTGCATTCGCGTCGTAATCAGTTAAGATATCACGTACAGCATCTACACAGCGGCGGGACGGTAACTTAAGAATTTTATCAGCAATTGTACCTGTTCCGTCCGGTTCCAAGCCACCGCCCAACATTACCTGCATTGCCGGCAATACATTTGCGCCATTCTTGATAGACATACCATGGAAACCAATATTGCCAATTGTATGCTGCCCACAGGCATTCATACACCCACTGATTTTTATTTTAATATTTTTATTGAAAACGATATCCGGAAATTCTTCCAACAGCATTTTTTCAATTTCAACAGAAAGACCTGTACTGCTTGAGATACCCAGGTTACATGTATCTGTACCCGGACACGCAGTAATATCTGCCGTGCTGTCAAAACCTGGTTCAGCGAGGCCAATCGTATTTAATTCATTGAAGAGTGCAGGAAGCGCTTCTCTCTTAACAAACTTCAATAACCATCCCTGGTTCACTGTAATACGGATGTCATCAGAAGCATACTTCTTCACAATGCCTGCAAATACACGTGCTTTATCACTTGCAAGATCTCCTAAGTGTTGTTTCAGCTGAACACCGAAATATCCTTTTTGTTTCTGTTCAAATACATTTGTTTTAACAAAACGTTCGAACTTCGCAGCATCCACCGGGGCAACTTCTGTAAATGATGTAACTGCCGGAAGAATAATTTCATCAACACGATTACGATCAATCACAACAGATTTGTCTCTGATTGCGATACGCTCTTTCTCAACATGCGCAAGGAACGCTTCAACACCGATGCCATTTACCAAATATTTCAAACGCGCCTTATGACGTTTCGAACGCTCACCAAAACGATCGAATACGCGGATCACTGCAGTAGAGAATGGAATCAACTGATCTTCTTCCAGAAACTCATTTACATTATGTGCAACAAAAGGCTGTGCCCCCAAACCGCCTGCCAGCAATACTTTGAAGCCTCTTACTTCTTTTCCATTCACCGTTTTTACACGAGGAATAAAACCTAAATCATGAATAAATCCAAAAGCACTGTCTGCTTCAGATGTGGAAAATGAAATTTTAAATTTACGTCCCATTTCCTGACAGATCGGGTTACGTAAAAAATATTCAAACATGCTATGCGCATATGGAGAAACATCAAATGGTTCATTCGGATCCACACCAGCAGTGTAAGAAGCAGTAATATTACGTACCGCATTCCCGCAAGCCTCGCGCAGCGTTACTCCAACCTCTTCCAGCTCATTCCACACCAATGGTGCGTTTTCTAACTTCACATAGTGCAGTTGTATATCCTGGCGGGTTGTTAAATGCAGGTTGCTTGAACCGTATTTATCGGAGATATCAGCAATTCGAATAAGCTGATCCGGGGTAACTTTACCATAAGGCAACTTTATACGAATCATTTGAACCCCCTCCTGACGCTGGCCATAAACGCCACGGGTCAACCGGAAAGCGCGGAATTTTTCTGAATCAATAGTATTTTCACGAAACCCTTTAATTTTTGTGCTCAGCTCTACAATATCCTCCTGTGCTGCCTTAGAAACCTGAGGTGCAAAATTAAAAACTGTTGTTTGTGAGGTGTTATTATTCATATTATCTGTTTGATTTTCTTTTTTGAATATATCCTTGTTATATACCAAATGGGATTTCGGCACAGAATATATTCAAATTTAATAATTATTTTACAAAAATAGATATTATCGAAATTTTATTTTAATTTTACATGATTATTTTACATAAAAAAGAATTATATTCTGATTTATATAAAAATAACAAATATTCGAATATGCTCTTGATACTTTCAAAAACTATATTCGGCATATTTAAGCAAACAAAGAATATTATTGCGAATCCGTACTATTTGGAACACTGATTGAGCAAAAACAGTTCTAAGACGACATATTTCTATTAACCTGTATACACACATGGATATCGAATTAAATTTATTGAACAAAGCATATCATTTTGCCGCAAAAAATGAGCAGGGCAATACCATCTCGATTGATGCATCTCCGGCTATTGGTGGTGAAAACAACGGTCCGCGCCCAATGGAATTATTGATTATGGGCCTTGGAGGTTGCAGCGGTATTGATGTATTAAGCATTCTTCGCAAACAAAAAATAGAGCCGGAAGCTTTCCGAATCAAATTGCATGCAGAACGTGAAAAAGATGCTACACCTGCACTGTTCACAGATATTCTGGTAGAGTTTATTTTCAAAGGCGATATTGATCCGGTAAAAGCAGAACGTGCTGTTAAGCTTTCCATGGATAAATATTGCTCCGTTGCAAAAACACTTGAAAAAACCGCTGCGATTACTTATAAAATTACAATGGAATAAATTACACTACCTCAGGCACCCGCTGTATTAACAGTGGTGCAACAGATCGTATCATTTATTCAGACAAACATCAATACATCATGGAATATACCAATTTCGAAACCTTAGCCATTCGTACGCAAACAGAAAGAAGCCAGAACAGAGAGCACACTTCTCCGATCTATATGACCTCAAGCTTTGTATTTGAAGATGCAGAACAAGCAAGGGCAATGTTTGCCGACGAAGTAGGAGGAAATTTATATACACGTTTTTCCAACCCGAACAATTCTGAATTCATTGAAAAAATGTGCCTGATGGAAGGTGCTGAAGACGGTTTTGCAACTGCATCGGGCATGTCTGCTGTATTTTCAAGCATGGCGCCTTTTTTAAATTGCGGAGACCATATTCTGCTATGCAAATCTGTATTCGGTTCTAGCCTGCAGATTGTAACGCAGATATTTCCTAAATGGGGAATTGAATATACCTTTGCTCCTATTGATAAACCAGAGACGTGGGAAAGCCTGATCAAACCAAATACTAAAATGGTTATGATTGAAACACCTTCCAATCCGGCATTGGATCTGATTGACCTGAAATGGCTTTCTGCCCTGTGCAAAAAACACAATATTCTATTAAACGTTGACAACTGTTTTGCTACTCCATACTTACAGAATCCGATTAAACTAGGAGCAGATATTGTTACACATTCAGCTACTAAATTTATCGACGGACAAGGCCGGGCAATCGGCGGTATTATTCTTGCATCAAAAGAATTAATCAAGCAAGTTCGTTTCTTCTGCAGACATACAGGTCCGGCGTTATCACCTTTCAGCGCATGGATATTTTCCAAAAGCCTTGAAACACTGGCTGTACGTATGGACAGGCATTGTGACAATGCATTAAAGGTAGCTCAATTCCTGGAACAGCATCCCGATGTGGAACTTGTAAAATATCCGTTTTTACCGAGTCATCCACAACACGAATTAGCAAAAAAACAGATGCGCGCAGGCGGCGGTCTTGTAACATTTATCATCAAAGGAGGTATCGACAGAGGACGCAGATTCCTGAATGCGACGCAAATGGCAACTCACTCTGCAAACCTTGGTGACACCAGAACAATTGTAACACACCCGGCCTCTACCACACATTCTAAATTATCTGATGAGGACAGAGAATCTGTAGGTATATTCCCAGGTACGATCCGTATTTCTGTTGGCCTTGAGCATTCCGATGATATAATAGCAGAAATTAAGCAGGCATTGGAAAATTCGAAATAATATTCTTAATTTCGGGAATGGCTGATCTTAAAAAAACTGTTTTTTCCATACTCGAAAAAGATCCTGGTAACACTGAATATGGCTGGCTAACAAAAATTGTTAACTATTCTATCGTTACTTTAGTTTTCCTGAACATCATCGCGGTAATCATACAAACTGAAAAAGGTATTGCACAAGAGTACAATACCTTTTTTTCATGGCTGGAAATCATATCCGTTGTTTTTTTTACGATAGAATATATTCTTCGTATCTGGGTTTCAAACCTAAACAGAAGATATACACATGGTTTCATGGACAGGCTGCGCTATATAACCAGCCCGATAGCGATCATTGATTTACTGGCTATCCTTCCCTTTTATTTATTGATGGTCTTCCCCGTGGATTTCCGCTTTATTACCATCCTGCGTTTCTTCAGACTTTTGCGGATCTTTAAGCTCAAACGCTATTCTCATGCGATACAAACACTGTGGCATGTCATTGAAGATAAAAAAGAAGAGCTTGTCATCAATTTTGTAACTATACTCGGTTTGCTGATCATCTCATCTTCCCTGATGTATTATATTGAACATCCTTCACAGCCGGAATTATTTTCCAGTATCCCTGCAACCATGTGGTGGAGTGTTTCAACACTTACTACTGTAGGCTACGGAGATATGGTACCGGTTACAGCATTCGGAAAATTATTATCCGCATGCATTGCCATGCTTGGAATAGCAATGTTTGCGCTGCCTGCAGCCCTATTATCTTCAGGATTCACTGAACAGATTAAAAACCAGCGCAGAAAAAAAAATAGTCACATCTGTCCACACTGTCAAAAAGAAATTGACGGAAAAGAATTATTCAATGATTAAGAAAGCAGCATTATTCGGAGCCATTATTGCAGTATTGTTTGTACTGTCGATTGTTGTTATTGTGAAAATCGATCTGGCAGAGGTCGAATTCAATTTTCCTTTGGTATTCCATACGTTACTCATCGGCATACCGCTTTTTGCCGGCATGCATTCTATCCGCAAAAATGTATATAACAATGCAATTAATTTTGCTCAGGCTTTTTATTCAGGGGTAATCATTTCAGTTTGCGCGGCCATCCTTGTAGTTTTACTGATGATCGGCTGCGAAATGGTTGGCTTCCTTATCCCTGATCTCATTGAAAAGGCAACGGCTGTAACAATTGCTGACTTAATAAAACAAAAGAAAACGCAAGCTGAAATTAATCAGATCGTAGCCAGCTTAAAAGAGCCATATATGTTTTCACTGTTCTATGGCATGCGGGTATTACTGATCTCTGCTTTCAGTGCCACCATACTGTCTTTATTCGTTCGTAATAGAGACACCTTTAATGAAAACAAATAACCGTAACATATGAACAAATTCATTTCAGTTTTCGGAATTCTGATCGGTGTATCATTGAGTTCCTGCGGACAAAAAATAGGTGGTATTACAATACCTAAAAGCGTAACCACAGCAACCAGCGCTGCAGGTTTATCTGAAACAGATATTGCCAATGGCCTGAAAGAAGCCTTAACCAAAGGTGCTAAAATGGCTGCAGATTCGCTTAACAAAACAGATGGTTATTATAAAAATCCATTGGTAAAAATTCCTTTCCCTCCTGACCTTGCAAAAATGGAAAGTACTCTTCGTAGTATCGGGTTAGGTGGAGAAATTGACAAATTCATTTTATCCATGAACCGTTCTGCAGAAAATGCAGCAATCGAATCCGCGCCAATCTTTACCAATGCGATTACGAAAATGTCCTTCGCAGATGCAAAAGCGATTCTGCACGGATCAGATACAGCGGCAACAAGTTATTTAAGAAAATCAACTTACGATTCTCTTTATAAAACATTCACGCCACATATTAAAAAAGCGCTTGACAATAACCTGGTAGCTTCACAATGGGCAAACCTTACAACCAGATACAACAAGCTGCCAACAACACATACAAAAGTAAATACAGACATCGTTGCATTTACAACCGGCAAAGCATTAAAAGGATTATTCGTTAAAGTTGCTGAAGAAGAATCAAAAATCCGAAACGATGCCAATGCACGTACAAGTGACTTATTGAAAAAAGTTTTTGGTTCGCAGAAGAAATAACAACTCCCGCAACAATAATTTATAAAGGCTTCCGGAATTATTTTCCGGAAGCCTTTATTATTTTCTGCAGTTCATCCAGTGAAGCTTCCCGCTGCGTGTGATATAAATTGGTATGTATAGTATCAAGTCTTGTGAGCAGATGCGCTAACTGGTACGACTCTTCGTCTGTAAGCGGTCCAAAAATAACCGAGCCGATCTGTTGCATATATGGATAACATTTCTGCATCACTGTTTTACCTTTGGATGTCATAAAAATCATAGTCGCACGCTTATCTTCAGGATTCTCCTTTTCTTTAACAAGTCCCAGCTGAATCAATCGCTTGATAATCTCTATTCCGCTCGTATATTCTGTGATATGCGCATCAATCAATTGTTTCTTGGTCACAGGTCCAAGTTCATCCAGATTGCGTAAAAACACAAAATCTTCCAGCGTTTTCAATTCCAGTTCAACAAGGTTTTTTTTGGAATAAAAAACAGCCATTTTGGAAAGTCTGTTAAGGGCTCTCCCTAATACTTTTCCTCTTGGGTTTTCTTTCGTGAATTTTATTGCCGGCTGCTTAGTCTCATTTATCCCTAGCAGATACGACTTACAGAAATCCTGTATTTCAGCTTTCGGGTTTTCCTTTTCAAAAGCGTGCCACAGATTTACCAGTTCAACTATTTTATCTGACATAATACAAATTTACTATGTTTTAATTATATTTTAAAATATTTTATAATGTTTTTGTTGCTTATTGAAAAACAAGGACTAAATTTGATTCATGGTTATTGCAGAATTAAAAAATGCTTCGAAAGAATATCAAATGGGCGACCAAACCATTACGGCGCTGCAGGCGACTAATTTCAAAGTAAATGACGGAGAACTACTCCTGATTATCGGCCCTTCGGGCTCAGGCAAAACAACATTGCTATCATTGATCGGCTGTGTGATCTATCCAAGTAAAGGAGAATTACTGGTCGACAATGAAAATGTAAATGCCATGAACCAAAGTCAGATGGCTAAACTACGACTGAATACAATTGGTTTTGTATTTCAGAACTTCAACCTGATTGCTCCGCTGAATGCATTGGATAATGTAATGCTGCCCTTGCAGCTGCAAGGCGTTCCGGCTAAGGAAGCAAAAGAACGCACAGAAAAGGCACTGGAGAAAGTTGGTATGCTTGATCGAAAAAAAAACCTGCCTAAACAACTTTCCGGAGGCCAGCAGCAGCGCGTTGCCATTGCACGTGCATTGGTAACCAATCCGAAAATCATCTTATGTGATGAACCAACAGCTTCGCTGGATAAAGATTCCGTTGGCATTATCATGAGTGAACTCAAAACCTTGGCTGAAAACGGAAAGGCTGTAGTAGTTGTAACCCACGATCCGCGCCTGAAAGAATATGCTCACAGGATTGTAGAAGTAAAGAACGGAACAGTAACAGAATTAACAGATTTAAATCAAAACTTATGATACATAAAATTACACTTATTGGAGTTGCTCTTTTACTTTTCGCTTGTGGCTCTGATAAAAAAGCCAATGAACAACTAAATAAAATTGATTCTGTTACGATCAAACAAGTTGTTGGTATTGCAAACATTGAACCGCTGAAACGTATTCTGACGCTTACTCCGGAAGCAAGCGGCGTAATCCGTAAAATAAATGTAGAGATCAACCAACAGGTAAAAAAGGGTGATATTTTGTTTGTTTTGGATAATGAAACTGAAACTGCACAATTACACCAGGCAGAATCCAGGCTGGCTACACAGATTTCTGTAATCGAAAAAAATAAGGCAGCTGTAGCAACTGCTGAAACCAATCTTTCCAATTCTAAAACAAACCTTGCACGTTCTAAAAATCTATTCGCTTCAAACGCCATCACACAAAAGCAACTGGAAGATGAGCAATTGAATTTCGAAACCAAAACACTCCAGTTTGAATCAAGCAAAGCAGATCTGAACCAGGCACAAAAACGTCTGACTGAATTAAAATCAGATGTAGAATATTACCAAACCATCCTGAATAAAAAAGCAATCAAAGCTCCGCTGGATGGCACGATCCTTTCCGTTGACACGAAACTGGGCGTGAATGTATCAACAGCTACAGCACTGGCAGATTTCGCACCTGAAGGCCCGGTTATGGCTATTACCGAAATCGATGAATTATTTGCCGATGAAATAAAGCCTGACCAGAAAGCATTCATACGCGCACAGGGTGACACCGTAATTCTGGCAACCGGTAAAGTAATTCTGGCAGCACCTTACCTGAGAAAAAAATCTTTATTCTCGGATAAAGCCGACAACCTGGAAGACAGACGTGTGCGTGAAGTACGTGTAGAACTGGACAGCACAGCAACATTGCTTATTGGCAGCCGCGTTGAATGTATCATTGAACTGAAATAAATACTATGTTTCGTACAGCATTAAAATTCATTTGGTTCGACAAGCCCAAATCCATCGGCGCTTTGGCCGGTGTGATCATATCTGTATTCTTAATCGGTCAGCAGTGCGGGATCTTTATATTCCTTACAAACGCCATGTCAAGCCTGGTTAAAAACAACAGTGAATACATCTGGATAACGGATGCCAAAACAACAAACGTAAATGCATTGTCTGCTATTGATATCCGGATTGGAAAAGAAATAGCCAGTGTACCGGGCGTTAAAAAAGTTTCTCCGATCGTTATCGCTGGTGGTTCTGCGAAATTTGAGAACGGGCAATCAAGCGGCATTACACTCATTGGTTCTGAAGCTCCCTATTTCAATGGCGGCCCCTGGAATTTATATAAAGGAAGCAATGAAGTCATGCTGCAGGATGGCGCTATCATTGTTGATTATTTCGATAAGAAAGCACTGGGCGAAGCGGTACTCGGCGATTATTTCGAGATCAATGGAAATAAAGTCTATATCGCAGGCCAGACCAAAGGTGTAAGGGGCTTCGGCGGCCCGGCGTATTCATTCACTACCATAGAACGCGCGCGCGCGCTTACAAAATTCTCCAAAACAAAAGCCAGCGCGTTTTTAGTAGAATGGAATGATAACGTAACAAAAGATTTTGTTATCCGGAACATTGAAAGAAATGTGAGAGGCATTAAAGCCTGGGATAGTGAGAACTTTGCAAACCAAACAATTCTGACCGTTTTAAAGTCAAGCGGAATTGCATTATCCTTTGGTACACTGATTGTATTTGCCTTGATCACAGGTTTTGTGATTATAGGCCTAACCCTTTACTCTTCTGCAATTGACCGCATCAAAGATTATGGAACGCTTAAAGCCATTGGCGCAACAAATGGTTACATCCGCAAACTGATCATGGCACAAGCTTCTATCATTGCAGTGATAGGCTTTATCATAGGTTATGGTTTGGTTACTGCATTCAAAAACGGTATTGCAAATGCGGGAACCATCTTCGATTACCCGCTTTGGTTAAAAGCCACATTCCTCGGCATTACTTTATTCATCGCGCTGGGCGGAAGTTTATTTGCCATCAGACGCATTACTAAATTAGAACCTGCACAGGTATTCAGAGGTTAACATATATGAAGAACATCATCACCTATTTATTTTTGCTGATCACATTGGGAGCAAGCCTTCCGGGATTCGCACAAACAGATTCCAGTATCCAGTTAAGTCTGAAAAAAGCAATAGATATTGGTTTCAGTCAGCGTTTCGACATCAAGAATCAGGAGCTGGCCATACAGATCAGTGAAAGCAACAGATTGAAAACCCAAAGCAAAAATCTACCTCAAATAAATGCGAGCATTGATTTCAGATACAATGCCATATTAGCAACGAGCTTATTGCCTCCGGGAGCATTGGGCAGCAGTGATTATACACCTGTCAAATTCGGTACACCGTACAACACCTTAACATCCATTACGGCAACACAATACATTTTCAATTCAAACATATCCGGCGACAAACTGGTAAATGATGCACAAACGGAATACGACCATATCAGTCTTGAAAAATATAAAACCGATGCCAAGTCTATGATTACCCAGGCTTACTATCAGGTATTACTAAACCAGGAACAGATCAGACTTGCACAGGAAAATGTTGTGACTGCTGAAACGATTGTAAAAAAAGGTGAAAGCGAATTTGCAAACGGCACGCTGCTTAAAACAGATTTATCACGCTACCAGCTGGACCTGTCCAATGCAAAAAATCAATTGCAGACCGCGCAGAATAATTACGACAATAGTTTACTGGTACTTAAAACACAGTTAATTATTCCGGTAGAAACAACCATATACCTGACAGATAATCTGGAAAGCCTTATTAGCAATGCAGAACAGATTGCCGAGGCTGATGCGAATATTGAACAACGTTATGAATATAAAATGGAATCCAGCATGCTTCGCTTAAATGAGATCCAGGCAAAAAAATACAACCGCAGCTACCTGCCTTCAGTATATTTATATGGAAATGCTTCGTTACAGAATCAGAACTCTAAAATTTCATTCTTCAATACAGATACATGGTATCCTTACGCCTATGTAGGCATACACGCTGATATTCCGATTTTTGATGGGTTTGAAAAAAGCAGGAACATTGCTGGCTATCGTTTAAAGGTACTTCAGAATAAAAATAATCTGGATAAACTAAGCTACGACATTCAAACGGAAACAATCAATACCCGTAACCAATTGAATGTTGCATATAGTCAGTACCAAACTTCAAAGGAAAATTATCTGCTTGCTCAAACGATCATGAAAGTGGACCAGGACAGATACAAAGAAGGGACACTCACTTCGTCTGCATTAAAGAATACCGAATACTCTCTTCAAAATGCGCAGAACAATTATTTAACAAGCATTTACAATGTGCTGATCGCACAGGTGAATTACAAGAAGGCAATGGGAGCATTATAATAAATCCCAAATAACAAAAAACAAATTCCAAAAATATTCAGAGTGTAAAGCATTACACTTTACACTCTGAACTTTACACTTTTTCAATAGCGCATACTCAACACCGTAATTCCTGCGCCGCCACTATCAATATGTTCATCATTCATGGCAACGATCTGTTTGTATTGCTTTAAATGATCGCGTAGCATTTTACGAAGAATGCCATCTCCTTTCCCGTGTAAAATACGAGCTTCTTCAATACCAAGAATAAAGGCATCATTGATCCATCGGTCTGTAAAGGTAATAGCTTCTTCTGTACGTTTTCCACGCAGATCCAGCTGCATGGAAAATACCTGATGTTTCTGCACCAGATCAACACCGCCTGTTTTAGGCTTGCGTTCTTCTGTTTTAGTTTTCAACTCTTTAGCTGAAGCACTGCTCAATTCTGAGAAATGAACCGTGGCTTTCAGATCACCGATAAATATTTCTGCGAGTTTACCTTTTACGGCCTCGATCTTTCCTACCGCGCCATTGCTGCGGATGCGGACAATATCTCCCGCTTTCCAATCGTAACGGATCGGTTCGTTATCGGTCACATGCCTTTCAGGTTCGAGTTCTTTTTCTATCGCCTTTCCTACTTCACGTATTTCCTGACGGTGCTTTTGCGCGCCATGCTTATCTTTTGCATTTGAAATTGAACGGATCAATTCCTCTGCCTTTCCATCTGCCTTCTGCACGATACGATACGCCTCCTCTTTTGCTTCAAGCATCATGCGCTTACGTTTTTCCTGAAACTCTGCAAGCTTCTCTTCGAATTCCTTTGAAAGCTTTTCATGTTTCGCTTTTAATTCTCTGCCGGATATAATTTCCTGTTGCAGTGTGGTACGCTCACGTTCAATATCTTTGAGTAAGGTTGAAAGATCAACCTGTTCCTGATCCAGCTTCGTGCGCGCCTGGTCGATCAATGACTTCGCAAGACCAGACTTCTCAGCAATTTCCAGCGTAAACG